>JBFHKI010000024.1:0-14321 GCA_041595415.1 Pseudomonadales bacterium
ATTCACTAAAACGAGCGCGAGCCGCTTCCCGTTCTGTCTCGTCCAGTTGTAACCAGCGTTCTGCACCGGCAATCATCCGGCTTTTGCGGTCACTATCTATTTCTGCCCAGTTTCCCTCAAAACGTTGAAGCACTTGTTGGACATCGTCGGACAGCTGATCGAATTCCTGAGCCGTCGCCCAGCCTGAAATTACACAGCTAGTGAGGAGGGCGGCAAAAGCCAGGAATTTAAATTTTAGTCTATTCATCTTCATCACCATTTGCTGTCTCTATTTCTGCAAGTCCTTCATCCGCAATCCATACCAGTTCATCTTCGGGTACTTCCTGTAATTCAGCCATGTTGGCCAGCATCATGGGGTCGTACCACTCGCCATCCAGCTCCATCCCTCCAGCCAAAAAAACCAGAAAAGCTTCGGTCGGCAATTCGCCATCCTGCGCGAGGGCAAGGCTTGTCAGCCCCATCCCGAACAAGATGGCACTAACCCTGTGGATCAGTCGCAAACGCATCGTCACTCAGTTGGCTCAGCCAGAGGGCAAACTCCAAATCCTGAATCAGAGCCCATTCGGTCTCGTCCAAAGCGCCAATTTCTGCAAAGCCGAGAAGCTCCTCACCGTTGCTGGCGGGTAGGTCTTGTCCAGGCTGTTGCAGAGCGATGGAAAGGGCCAGTGCCGTTACCGAAGCGGCAACAGCGCCGCCCCAAATTATTTTGGGTCGGTCAAGGTGGTAAACCCTGGCCCCGGATTGCACAGAATCCTCCTGCGCGGTGGCCAGAGCTTTCTTTCGCGCGGCTTCAAGAGCCGAGGTTATTTCCTCGGGTATTTGTCGCAGGTTCTGATCAAGAGCCTCGCGAGCCATATGTTCAGTCTTGGCGTTATCTCTCTCAAGGGTCATGGGGTTTCTCCATGTTCTTCGAGCACTGACTGGAGTTTAGCCAGTGCTCTCGAATAGTGTACTTTTACACTGCCGGTATTTAACCGCATCGCAGCCGCGGTCTCCTTGACAGACAGGCCTTCCCAGCCGCGCAATAAAAAACATTGCTGTTGCCTCAGTGGCAGGCTTTCGATTGCCGCCAGCAAGCGGTTACCCAGTTGGTCTGCCGCGAGACAAGCCATCGGGGATTCCGGGTTGACCTGCGTGATTTCTTTCAAATCCAGACTTGTGTCGTCAGATTCATCATTTGCCGCAAAATTGTCGCTGACAAAAAACCAACGCTTTTTTGCCCCTCTGTGAAAATCCATAATGCGGTTTTGCAAAATTCGATAGAACAGCGGGCGCCATTGGTCGGGTGATTTATCGCGGTAATTTTCGACCAGTTTCATCATGGCATCCTGCACAATATCGAGGGCATCTGCATCATTATTAACGGCAATACGCGCCATGCTGTAGGCGCGCTGTTCGGTATTTGCCAAAAAATCTTCCAGTTGCTGAACTGCCATTTCAATGTCTGCCGAGCCTCGTTCTGTCCTGATCTCACTGCCTTGGAACGGGGGCCAATGCCCCGCCCCTGGACAAAGCGCAATCTAAAAGCGAACGACCAGACTGCCTGCGGTCAGGACAGCGTCTATGCTGTTGTACTCACCTCGAGCGGTCAACTGTCGTGCTTCACCGAGATTCAGCTGGTTGGTCAGTGTCACCAGAAAATCGGTGTAGTTGCTGTAGATAGTGATGGATTCCCCGGTAATTTGCACTGCAAAACGTCCGGATTCGGTTGTTCCTTCGATGCTGTTCAGCTCAAACCCATGGGACAACCAAAAAGGGATTCGGGCCATCCGCAGCTGGCTGCCGCCCTCGTCCAGGTTCAGGCTGAGGGAACTGCCGTCTATATTTATGCTGTCCTGGGCTTCCGGATCCCACCGGGCTGAAAGGCTGGCGTTGAAGTGATCCGGACCGGGATCTGTTATGGATACAGCCTGGAAGTCATCCGGTGCCGCACCAAAGGCTGCTGGATAGCCCCTGACCAATATCCATTCACCGCTTTGCAGATTTGTGGTGTTCAGACTGGCAGTGTCAATTTCGTATTGGGCAGGATCCGCATCCTCCGGCGTGCTGCTGCCGGTTCCGCTGAAATCAAAAATTTCTATCGGGCGTCGGTTAATGCTGCCAAGGGCAAGACTCAGTGGTTGTTCGCTTTCAACACTACCCAACAGGCTGGTCAGGCGCATCTGGACCAATCCGTCGGTGGCATCAAAAGTACCGGCAATATCGGCGTTTTCCGCCTCACCAGCGGTTTGATTAAAGCTGCCCAGCGCCAGTATTTGTTGACCAACAGAGAGTGATCCTGTGTTTGCATCTCCAAAACGGTAACCGGTAACCGGGGTATCGTCATCAACTTCAAGATGGATAGCGCGGGCAAAAAGTGCCGAGCCTCCGGCGGTTTCAATTACAGCTCCGGCCAGAGTCAGGCTGTTGCCGGACCGGGAAGTGACCGTTCCCCTCAGCACATCTTTGTTATCCCAGGGCACACTGGTTCCCGCAAATACCTGGGTTGCCAGCGGAGCTTGGCTTACCTCGTCGTATGCCCCGTAAGCGACAACAGGGGTATCAACCGCCATCTCGGCCAGGGCGCTCAGCCCGGTGGCACCACTAAACTCAAGGCCGTCTATCTCGTAGAGGGTTTCACTGTTGGTGTAGAGTCGAACTTCGCCGAAGCTGCCGTTGCGAAGGCGCATAGGCAGTAGTTCCACTGCAAAGGATGAGTCAACTTCATCGACAGATTGTAATAATCCGCGCGCGCGGTGCTCACGCTCTGTTTCCGTTTCCACGGAAGCCATCAAAAAAGGTTCTACCAGAACTTCGGCGGGGTCAAAGGCGAGGATTGTATTGGACGCCGACAGATCCAGGTCCAGCGTCAGGCTGGCGATACGTGCCGGGTTGACGATAATGGATTGGGCATCGCCAAATTGCAGTTCCAGGCTGAAGCGGGTGATCGCGTTGCCATCGGAATCCACAGGCGTTGCAAAATACGGCGTTCCGGTTTCGTCCTGAATAATAATTTCAGCATTGCTGTAGTCCAGCTCCAGCAAAATGGAATCGTATCTGCCGGCCGGAATACTGCGGATGGCAAACAATTCGCTCAAATCCTGATATTGGACAAAGTCCACTTCGGTGGCGGTAGATAACAGGTCAACTTCCCGCCCTGCTGCGTTTGAAAGGCTTACCGAAAGCAATTCAATTTTGTAGCTGAGAAAATCTTCTTCGGCATCGGTAATTATCATCTGTACCTTGCCTGTCTCGGTCCCGGCGTCAGTATCGCCTGAACCGGAACTTCCGCCGCCACAGGCGGTAAGAAACAAGCTGCACAGCATGATTAACCAAAGGAATTTAGATCTGGGAGTATTCATTTTCCTGCCCTCATATTTATTGTTCGCAAATTCACGGGGTTCATGAGCGCGGGTGTGTTGCAACAGCGCATTTTCAGAAACCGGTAAGTTCTAAAACGGGAATTCGGGGAATCGGTTGACAGAAAAACGAAAAAACCAGTCAACAGAAAAAACATACTCCAGATATCCGGGAGAGAGAAATGCTCGGTATCCAAAACTTTGTTTCAGTTTGATGAGAACGGACAGATTTTTGCAGCCAATAATTCATCAAAAGTAAAGATATACGTCATCCGGTTGTCACCCCTGGCATTGAGACTTACGCGGATCGAATCCGCAGGAATAAGTTCAATGAATCCACAAAAAATCTTTTATTTTTCCAGCCTATTGATCTGTGCGCCTTTGGCTATGGCGCAATCAGGCAGTGACGCCGATTCGACCCAAATGGAAGAGATCACCGTAGTTGGTACCAGCCTGTCACGGGCGTTGGCGCTTGAAGAAAAACAAGCCGACTCGCGTTTAATTGAAGCTCTGGGCACCGATGAGCTGGGCCAATTCCCTGACCGAAATGTTGGTGAATCCCTGAATCGTCTGCCCGGTGTTTCGATGCTGGTGGAAAAAGGTGAAGGGCGTTTCGTACAGATTCGGGGTATCAACCCGGCTTTGAACAATGTCACCATCAACGGTGCATCACTCGGTTCACCAGAACAGGAAGGCGGCGGGCGTTCTGCCCCCATGGACGTAATTTCCGGAGGCATTTTAGGTGGTGTGCAAGTGGTTAAAACCCCGACGCCGGATATGGATGCCCAGGGTATTGGCGGTACCGTTAACGTTCAGACCAGTATGCCTTTTGATCGGGCGGAAAATTTTTACGGGCATGTGACTATGCGTGCCGGCTTTGAATCTGTTGAGCCGGAAGATGAAGCCTATGCAGGAACCGATCCCAAAGGTCTGGATGCCCTGATATCCGGAAAGACTGAAGACGGACGGTTTGGCTGGTTAGTAGGTGGAAGCTGGTCGGATCGGGAATATGTTGCTACCGGGATATACCAGGATGACTGGAATCCGGATAACGGATTGCCGGTAAATATAAAAAATAATTACTACCTGATTGGCCGCGAGCGAACAAATCTGAACGCTGCGCTGGAGTTTCGACCCGATGAAGCTTCCAGTTATTACGTGCGAGCCTTCTCTGCGGCTTGGGATGAATATCAACACCGCAACCGATACGAGCAGGGTTTTGAGGAAGATATCCTCGCTTTGACCGCCAACAGCGGCACTTCGGGTGAGAATGTCATCGCATCCAACGTGCGTTTGGAAGAAGCGCATAAGGATTTATTTTCTCTTGCTCTGGGTGGGGAGAATATTTTTGATCGCTACAGCCTGAGTTACATGTTGCAACGCAATGAAAATGACCTGTCGGAGCCAAACGATTATTGGGAGTTTCGCTCTGGCGATGACTTTGGCCCCAATAGTTGGGTTTTGGGCGGTGACGGTGTTGTCAGTATTACCCCGGATGTGAGCTCCGCCGATCGGCAAGATGCCAGCCTGATCCCGCTGCGTCGGGTACGGTTTTTTGAACGCGACATGAAGGAAGAGACCACTATTGCCCAGATGGATCTGCGCTGGGATCGTGACGCAACAACCTTCTTCAAAGCGGGTTTGAAATACAGTAATACGGACCGAGAGCTGGATGAATCGCAGGATCGCTATAACCCGGGGGTATTGGATCTGACTCTGGGAACTGATCCGGAATTTACTAACGGTGTTTTTACCAACCATATTGGCTCAAACAGTGCGCCGAATATCTGGATGGATATCGAAGGTATGAATGCTTTCTTTAACAATCCCGCCAATGCCGATTATTTTGAATCGGACCCGGACGACGATTTTGTATCGGACAATTCAGCTGATTACCGGGTAACCGAAAGCATAACGGCCGCCTATATTATGGGTGGTAAAACCATGGACAAGCTGGAAATTCTGGGCGGTCTACGTGTTGAACAAACCGATATCGATAGTCGCGGCAATTTGTTGGATGACAGTAGCGTTACTTCTGTAAAGGACGGTGGTAGTTATACCACTCTGATCCCTTCCCTGATTGCCAACTACCGAATGGACAACAATCTGGTTCTGCGGGCAGGCATTACCCGTGCCATCGGGCGCCCCGGGTTCGGTGATATTGCGCCTCGCTCGACACTCTCGGATGACGGCGGCCCGACAGCCAGTATCAATATCGGTAACCCCGATCTGAATCCGCGTATTTCCTGGAACTATGACTTGTCTCTGGAGTGGTATCCAAACCGGCTGTCTATTCTTTCCGCGAGCATTTTCTACAAAGATATTACTGACGAGTTGGTGGGCACTACGGATTCGATCACAGACCAGTCACAGATGGATGCCGAGTTGGCATCGCGCGGCCTGTCGGGTGTGGTGGATACTTCAAGTCTCACTCGACTGGATCTGTCTACCACGGTGAACGGTGGTTCGGCCTCACTTCAGGGGCTGGAGCTGCTCGCGCAGACCCAGTTTGCCTATTTGCCTGCACCCTTTGATGCCTTGGGAGCGTCCTTTTCAGCCACCTTCCTGGACGGCGAAACCAAGCTGCCTTCCGGGACTATTCCCCTGGTCGGCCAGCCGGAGCGCACTCTGGCCTATTCGCTCTTCTATCAGAAAGGGCCCGTGGATGCTTCGATCAGTTACGCCTATAACGACAGTTTCTTGACGGACCAGAACTCCGACCCCGATTTGGTACTTGATCAGGGTGAGTTCGGTCGATGGGACGCCAAAGTCAGTTACAGCCTGCGTGACAACATCAAGATCTTCATTGAAGGCGTTAACCTGAACAATGAACCTACCTCCGAATTCCAGGGTGGAAGAGATACCTGGAATACCGAATATGAATATGTAGGTCGGACCTACTATCTGGGTGCGAGCATCGGCTTTTAAGCTCGCCTCGCTTAATTCTGATATCTGTTTGTGGCGGGCCCAGGCCCGCCTTTTTTGGAGAAAGCTAATGCGCAAACAAAGGCTGTTTTTTCTTATGGGTTGGCTGCTGTCTGCATTTGCGAGTGCTCAGCAGGAAGTTTGTGAAGTCCGGCATTTACAATCTGTAACCGAGCGTTCTTATATGGCCGAGGACGCCGATCAGGGTGCCGCTGCTAACGGAGACTATTTTTTTGCTATCGATAACTCGGTAATCGCAAAGCATCGACGGGATACTGGCGAGATGGTGCAACGCTGGTCCGGGGAATCTCACGGGTTGTTGCAGCATATGAACAGCTGCTTCCATCGTGATGAAAGGCTCTACTGCGCCAATTCGAACTATTCGAGCATACCCATGGCGTCCAGTCTGGAGGTATTTGATGCAAATACACTGTCGCATCTTGATAGCCACAGTTTCGGCTTAACGGAAGAAGGTTCCCTCACTTGGTTCGATTCGGCAGATGGCGGGTGGATTGCTGCGTTTACCCACTATGGGAACGGCAAGGGGCTGGATTATAAAAACAGCTTTTTTACCAATCTGGTGGCCTTCGATGCGAACTGGCGTCGCACCGGTGGTTGGATGTTTCCGGTTTCGGTATTAGAGCGTATGGCGCCCTACGGAGCTTCAGGCGGAGCGATAGGCCCCGAGGGTTTTCTCTATGTAACGGGCCATGATTTACAAGAAATGTATGTATTGGCCAAGCCGGTGATGGGTCCCTATCTGCTACATATAGCTACCATAGCTATTGAACCGGAAGGTCAGGCTTTCAGCTGGATAGAAGGCGACCAGCGGCGGGTAATCGCGGTAAATCGCAGCGATGATCACAATGCGGTTTTACAACTGGCGATACCAGAGGTTGTACCGGGTTGCATGGCCGATTTGATCGATAAATTTGAAACAGGATTGGAATAGTCCGAAGAAAAAAGAGGCACCCCTGAACAGTTTCGAGGGGTGCCCAAAATAAACGCATTAAGGGGGGTATGCGATTAAAGGAACTTACTGAGCTTGGTGTTGTTGCAGACGTTCGTGCATTTGTGCGCGCTCTTCGGGCGACATCTGGTTAAAACGCTCACGCATCTGTTGGCGTTGTTCCGGCGTCATATTTTTCAAACGTTCCCGCGCCGCTTGACGTTGTTCTTCGGGGATTTGCTCAAAACGTTCGCGCGCGGCTTGACGTTCTTCCGGTGTCATATCCCGGAAAGCGCCTGCAGGTGCTTCTGCCATGGTTTCTGCGGGGGCACCGCTTTGCTGGGCGCTGCTTTGTGTGGCAAAAGCGGTGGCCAGGCAAAGGGTCAATAAGGGTAGAAAATTTTTCATGGTTTGCATTCCTCTTGTGTCCGAAAGTTTCTCTTTACAACAAGAACGCAATAACCCTTCTGAAGTTGACAGAAGGGGGATGTTTTTTTGAAGGTTAAAACAGAATTTGCATACGCAGACGGGTTTCGCTGCCATCGTCATCCGAGTTTTTTCGCTCGGCAATGCTATGGTTTGCCGCAAGTCGGAATTTCGGGTTGAGATACCAGTTCAAGCCTAAAGTAATTCCACTGGCGTCGGTATTGCCCAATTCGACATCACTCCAATTGCCGTCACCTTTATCGTAGCGCGCAACCAGTTCCAGAGCGCCACTGGGGCTGTCAGGGGTCAGGCCGGAGAGCACGCCGTTGCGATAGGTGCGACTTTCACCGGTAAACATCCAGCCGGTTTGCAGGTAATAACCTGAACTGTCGGCACCGAGCTTTTGGCCGTCAAAATATTCCGTTTGCAGGTGCAGGGCATCTACGACGACAACGCTTTGCAATGCCACCATATGGGTCTCATTGGCGCGATGGCTGTAGCCCAGCCCGACAAAAAACAAATCTTTAGGTGATTGGCTCCAGCTTTGCCCTACCCGGCCGCTCAAGGCAATTTCTCTGTCCTGGGTCTCATCCTGAAACAGGCCCACGCCATAATTAAAACCGGTGTCGTAGGAGCCTTGCAGGGAAATGCCCGGTTGGCGACCAGCGGTAAAGGTGCGGCTGATCGCCGAGGCTTGCAGCATCAGAATGTTGTTCCCGCTGGTCTGGGCTTCAAGACCGAAGGGTTCGTAGTGTTTGCCCAGAGTCAGTTGCGCTTTGTCTCCCCAACCGAGGTAACGGATATAGGCATCTTCCTGGTCACCGCCGCCAACTTCGCCAAGTTTTTGCTGTAGTTTGAACAGCCAGTCTTCTTTCCAGGTGATGCTGCCTTCCAGCCACAATCGCCGTGCCTGCCATTCAGATTCATCGGTGTCGCCATTGAGTTTGGAATGGTTGTAGTCCAAATGAAGGCGTCCGCCAAGCTGGTATTCGAAGTCTGAACCCTGGTCCTGAGCGAGGGATACCTGGCTGACGAACAGAGATGAAATCAGTAAAACAAAGAATAGAAAATGTCGCACGGCTCGGTCTTGGTTGTTGAGAGAGGCCGGAATGTTAACCGAGCAGAGGCGCCAAAGGTAACCATTGTCTGCACAGCAAGCCGTGAATTTTGTATTTTAGACAAAAACCCGCAGGGTGGATTGCCGACTTTAGGCCTCAAATAAGGGATAATGCCGGCTTATGTAATCTGAGAGAGAACCCATGCCAAGACAAGAGTTGAAGACTTTGTTAAGTCAGCTTCGGGATGAACTTGCGCAAACCGACGAGCTGGATACAGATTTGCTCGAGATGGCGGAAGATATCGATGCCCAATTGCATCGCCTTGCGCAGGATGAGGAAGAGCAGCCACACGAAGATCTGGGCGACGCGCTGGATAGGGCGGCGGCAAATTTTGCTACCAACCACCCACGTACGGAAGCCATTCTGCGAGAGCTGGCCGATATTCTCGGCAAGATGGGCATTTAAACTCAAACGACCAAATTCGCTGCGGCGCAAAACACAATCAAGAGAATGTAAAACCCTGTGGATGTAACCCCAATAATTGATTCGTTAAATGACGCGCAACGCCAAGCGGTTACCTCTGACAATCAACACTTACTGGTTCTGGCCGGTGCCGGTAGCGGCAAAACGCGGGTGCTGGTGCACCGTATGGCCTGGATTATCGATGTGCAGCAGCAGGCGCCGCAGTCCATTCTGGCCGTTACCTTTACCAACAAAGCTGCCCGTGAAATGCGCAGCCGTATTGAAAACATGTTGGGTATTCCAACCCGCACCATGTGGGTTGGTACTTTTCACGGTTTGGCGCACCGGCTGTTGAACCAGCACTGGTCGGAAGCCGGGTTGCAGCAGAACTTCCAGATACTCGATTCCGACGATCAGCAGCGTCTGGTTAAACGTATTATTCAGGGGCTGGGACTGGACGAGAACCGCTGGCCGGGCCGTCAGGCCCAGTGGTTTATCAATAGCCAGAAGGATGAGGGTATCCGCGCCAAGTACGTTGAAGACTCCGATGACCCCTTCATCAAAGTCCATCGCAAGATCTACCTGGCGTACGAAGATTTCTGCAAAAACAATTCTCTGGTGGACTTTGGCGAACTATTGCTGCGTGCTCACGAGTTATTGCGTGATACGCCAAATCTGTTGCAACACTATCAAAAGCGCTTCCGCCATATTCTGGTAGACGAATTTCAGGATACCAATACCATCCAGTACGCCTGGCTGCGATTACTGGCCGGAACCGATACTTCTCTTATGGTGGTAGGTGATGACGATCAGTCCATCTATGGTTGGCGCGGCGCCAAGATTGAAAATATTCAGGACTTTAGCCGAACCTATCCCGACACCGAGGTGGTGCGACTGGAGCAAAACTACCGCTCGACCGGCACCATACTGAAGGCCGCCAATGCGGTGATTTCGCGCAACAGCGGGCGCTTGGGCAAAAACCTCTGGACCGCCCAGGATGATGGCGATGCCATTTCCCTCTATTCAGCATTTAATGAAATAGACGAAGCACGGTTTATCGCCGAATACGTCAAAGCCCGCTTTGAGCAAGGCAACAACTATTCTGAAAGTGCCGTGCTCTATCGCTCCAATGCCCAGTCTCGGGTCTTGGAAGAGGCTATGTTGCGCGCCAATGTGCCCTACCGGATCTATGGAGGCCAGCGTTTCTATGAACGACTGGAGATTAAAAATGCTCTGGGCTATCTGCGCCTCTGTTTAAATCGCAATGATGACCAGTCCTTTGAACGGGTGGTCAATACGCCGACCCGTGGCATTGGCAACCGGACACTGGATGAAGTGCGAACAGTAGCGCGTGAACAGGGGCTTTCTCTGTGGGATGCCAGTCTCAAGCTTATCGATGAAAAGCAGATGTCGAGTCGGGCGACTAACGCCCTCTATGCCTTTGTACAGCTTATCAATCAGTTGGAAGCTGCTATTGATGGCATGGAGTTGCATGAGATGGCTGAGCAAGCCATCAATCTCACCGGGTTGGTCGAGTTCCATCGCGCTGAAAAGGGCGAAAAGGGTCAGGCCCGGGTGGATAACCTGCAGGAGCTGGTAAGTGCCTGTAAGGCCTATGAGCCGGATGATCCGGATGCCGAGGTTCTGCCGCAGTTCCTGGCGCAGGCGACTCTGGAAGCGGGGGATCAACAGGCCGACGAACACGAAGACGCCTTGCAGATGATGACATTGCATTCGGCCAAAGGCTTGGAATTTCCCTTGGTGATTTTGGCGGGAATGGAAGAGAATCTGTTTCCGCATTCCATGTCGGCGGAAGAACCGGGCCGGCTGGAAGAGGAACGGCGATTGGCCTATGTGGGTATTACGCGGGCCGAAAAGAAACTGCTAATGACCTATGCCGAAGTCCGGCGGGTTTACGGCGAAGAGAAATTCAATTCGGTTTCACGTTTTGTTCGGGATATCCCAGGCGAGTTGATCGAAGAAGTACGGCCCAGTATCAAACGGCCCGCTGCACCGGGAACGGTTAGAGCTTCAGGCGGTAGTTCGAGACGGTTTTCCACCAGTGATTCTGGTATGGATACCGGCTTTGCCCTGGGGCAGCACGTCTCTCACCCCAAATTTGGTGAAGGGGTAATTCTGAAATTTGAAGGCCATGGGGCAAACGCCAGAGTACAGGTAAACTTCCAAAGTGAAGGGTCTAAGTGGCTGGTAGTGTCATATGCAAGGTTGGAATCAATTTAATACCCCTTGAGGGGGTGAAATTTATAGTCCGGGGGAAAGGATGAGAAAGTCTAGAGGGTTTGCGACACCAGTAATTATTTTGGCCTTGGTTGCGGCCTTGGTTTTGGTGTTCGCTTTATTGGTAATGGAAAAGAGCCGTAACTTCACGGCCAATGCCGACGAGGTACAACAGCGCGCTTACGCTGCAGGTGGATCATCTGGCAACCAGGGTGAAACCTTCACTTGGCGCATGGTGACCTCCTGGCCGAAAAATTTCCCTGGTATAGGTATGGGACCGGAAAATTTCGCCAAGCTGGTCGAAGAGATGAGCGGCGGACGTTTGGTCATTCATGTTTATGGTGCGGGTGAGATTGTTCCGGCGCTGGGTGTTTTTGATGCAGTGTCCAGCGGCGCTGTGGAAATGGGTCACACCGGGGCTTACTACCACAAGGGTAAGATTGCCGCGGCGCCCTTTTTTACCGCCGTGCCTTTTGGTATGAATGCTCAGGAAATAAACGCCTGGTTACATCACGGTGGTGGCCTGGAACTCTGGCGTGAACTCTATGAACCTTTCAATATCCTTCCCTTTGCCGGAGGTAATACCGGAGTGCAAATGGGTGGTTGGTTTAATAAAGAAATCAATAGCTTGCAAGACTTGCGCGGATTAAAAATGCGTATTCCCGGTATCGCCGGTGAGGTCTTCCAGCGTGCTGGTGGAACGGCGGTAAATATCGCTGGTGGCGAGCTCTACACTTCCATGCAAACTGGCGTTATTGACGCTACCGAGTGGGTCGGCCCTTACAATGATCGCTCCTTTGGTCTGAATGAAGTGGGTAAATACTATTACTATCCCGGTTGGCACGAAGCGGGTTCCGATCTTGAGTTTGATGTCAATCTGGACGCCTGGAATCGGCTGCCACCCGACCTGCAAGCCATAGTTGAAGGGGCGGCACGGGCAATCAATCAGGATATGCTTGATGAGTACACCGCGCAGAATGCCATGGTGTTGCAGGACCTGATTGCCGAGGGGGTTGATATACGGCCTTACCCGGAAGAGGTGATGGCCGAGCTTAAATCCATCGCTTTGGAATATTACGCGGAAGAGGCACAGCGCGATGCAACCTTTGCCCGTGTCTATAAGGAGTACTGGGATTTTTACGAAAAGCTCCAGGATTGGCATGCTATCTCTGAAGTGCCGCTTTATCTGGATAGAGAGCGCTAGTATGGGTCGTGCCGTCCAGGTTGTATTTTTGGCGGCAACGCTGTTTTTGTCCGGCTGTTCGGGTTTTTCCCTGCAGGACAGATTTCAGGAACCCAGGGTGAGTCTTTCCAGCATTGAAATTCTTGAAGCATCGGGATTTTCGGTGCGTTTTGCCCTTAACCTGAGGGTGGAAAACCCCAATCCCCTGCCTATACCGGTGCAGGGGATGAGCTATTCACTGCGATTGAATGAACATCTGGTCGCCAGCGGTCTCGCCTCCAGTGTTGGCGATATCGCGGCCTATGGTGAAAGCCCGGTTCGTCTGGAGGCGAGTACCAATCTGCTGGGAATGTTGGGATTGATGCAGAGCCTGCTGTCGGCGCAAACCACCGAGCTCGATTACGATCTGCAGAGCAGCATCGATGTTCGTGGCTTTTCCAAATCCTTTGAATGGTCCGAGAGGGGAGTAGTTCCCCTCTACCACTAGGCTAGTTAATAACTCCTGGCAACCATGTGGCCATTTCTGGCCAGAATGCGAGCATGATCAAAACTGCGACCTGAATCCCGATAAAGGGTATTACCCCGCGATAGATATCGGTGGTGGTAACACTTTCTGGGGCTACCCCGCGCAGGTAGAACAGGGCAAAGCCGAAGGGGGGTGTCAGGAAAGAGGTCTGCAGGTTGATGGCGATCATGATGCCGAGCCAGATGGGGTCGACCCCCATCATTAACAGCACGGGCCCGACAATGGGCACTACCACAAAGGTGATCTCGATAAAGTCGAGGATAAAGCCCAGTAAAAAGATCACCAGCATCACAATCAGCATGGCGCCGATGGTGCCGCCGGGCATATCGGTAAAGATGCCATGGATCAGCTCCTCACCCCCAAAACCCCGGAAGATCAGGGAAAAGATCGACGCGCCGATCAGGATAAGGAAAACCATGGCGGTGGTTTCCAGCGTGCCGGTCATCACTTGCCGCAGCTGGGTCAGGCTGAACTTGCCCTTTACCAGCGCCAGCACCGTGGCGCCCAGCGCGCCGACAGCGGCGGCTTCGGAGGGAGTGGCAATACCGGCAAGAATAGAACCCAGCACCAGAAAAATCAGGATCAGGGGCGGCGCCAGACTGCACAGTACTTTGGTCAGCGGGATATGTTCATCGTCGTGAATGGCCGGAGCCTTGTCGGGTTTGAGCAGGGCAAAACCGAACACATAGGCGGCGTAGAGAAGCACCAGTATCAGTCCGGGTATCAGGGCGCCCATAAAGAGATCGCCAACGGAGACCGTTTGGGTATTAAAGAGCCCCATATTTAACTGGGCGCGTTGATAGGCGTTGGAAATAACATCCCCGAGCAACACCAGAGTAATGGATGGCGGAATGATCTGCCCCAGCGTTCCCGTGGCGCAGATGGTGCCCGCCGCCAGACTGGGGCTATAGCCGCGACGCAGCATGGTGGGCAGTGACATCAGCCCCATGGCCACAACCGTGGCGCCGACAATACCGGTGCTGGCCGCCAGAAGCATGCCGACAAAAACAACCGAGATGCCCAGACCGCCCGGGGCGGATTTGAAGGCCTTGGCCATATTTTCCAGCAGGTCTTCGGCAACATTGCTCTTTTCCAGCATGACGCCCATAAAAACAAAGAGCGGCACCGCGATCAGGGTTTCATTGTTCATGATGCCGAACAGCCGGTCCGGCGTGGCCCGTAACAGACTGGGATCAAATATGCCGCCGATAACACC
>JBFHKI010000025.1:0-14115 GCA_041595415.1 Pseudomonadales bacterium
CACCATATCGGCCACCTGAACATGGCGAGTTGGTGGTTCATCAAAGGTTGAAGCAATCACTTCGCCGCGCACTGTGCGCTGCATCTCGGTAACCTCTTCCGGACGTTCGTCAATCAACAAAACCATGATGTAACACTCGGGGTTATTGCGAATAATCGCCTGGGCAATGTGCTGCATCATGATGGTTTTACCGGCCTTGGGTGGAGCTACAATAAGGCCGCGTACCCCTTTGCCTATAGGAGATACCAGGTCGATTATGCGACCGGTCAAATCCTCTGAGCTGCCGTTACCATTTTCCAGGGTAAGGCGTTCGTCGGGGAAGAGGGGAGTCAGGTTCTCAAAGAGTATTTTGTTTTTGGCATTTTCCGGAGCATCAAAATTGATGGTGTCGACCTTGAGCATGGCGAAGTATCTTTCGCTGTCTTTCGGAGGACGAATCTTGCCGGAAATGCTGTCGCCGGTGCGCAGATTGAAGCGGCGAATTTGGCTGGGGGAGACATATATATCATCCGGTCCGGCCAGATAGGAGCTGTCGGCCGACCTTAAAAAGCCAAAGCCATCGGAAAGTATTTCCAGAACACCGTCACCGGAAATATCAGCGCCGCTTTTGGCGTGACGTTTCAGGATGGCAAAAATGATGTCTTGTTTGCGGTTTCGAGCCATGTTTTCCAGGCCGATGGATGCCGCAATTTCGATAAGCTCGCCGATAGGCTTTCGCTTGAGGTCAGTTAAATTCATTGTACGAATTCTAGTAAAGGGAGATTAGGTTTTATATTGATTGAATCAGGACAATTTGCTCGAAGAGCCGACCAAGAGTTTTGGTTTTATTAAACGGTTTGGAAGGGAGTCAGGAGAATGTCCTGCGGTTGATTATAACGAGTTAAGAGTCGATGGCAACACTAATACACCGAGGACAGATTTTCTCGGTGTATTAGTGTGAAATTTGTCACCATACAAACTATTCAAATGGCTCTGTATCAGACAGCCGCTCCGATAAATTCGGAAAGCTGTGAGCGGGACACTGCGCCGACCTTCATGGAATCTACGTCGCCACCTTTGAACATAATCAGAGTGGGTATGCCCCGAACGTTGTATTTCATTGGAGTTTCCCGGCTGGCATCTACGTCCATCTTGCAGATTTTTACACGGCCTTCGAATTCGCTGGCCATCTCATCCAGGATTGGTGCAATCATTTTACAGGGGCCGCACCAGGCTGCCCAAAAATCGACCAATACTGGACCTTCGGCTTCAAGCACTTCGGATTGGAAGTCTGCGTCCGTAACATGCTTAATCAAATCACTCATTATCTGCTCCAATAGCTAAAACGGGGGTAGGGGACATCTTACGTCGATGTTCGTTTTGTGCTGTCTATTATGGGTTGAGTTTGGCAAGAATCAACCAATGCATGGCAGATGCTTGCATCTTTATTCAACTTTGCTGCGGGCGAGGGTATAATCGCGCCGCATTTATCCTGACGTAGACTAAAGGTTTCCCATGATTCGTTCTTCCTTGATTGCTTTTATAGGACTGGTTTTATTTGTTGCAACCGCCTTCGGCCAGTCTGACCGAGAGCAGGCAATGATAGACAGGCTGAGCCCTGTCGGTTCAGTGTGTATGGCGGGAGACCCCTGCGCGGCGGCTGCAGTTGCTGCCGCTCCAAGTGGTCCTCGGGCGGCTGAAGATATTTACAATGGCACCTGTATGGCTTGTCATATGACGGGCGCTTCAAACGCACCGCGCCTTGGGAATACCGAAGAGTGGGCGCCGCGTATTGCCAAGGGTATAGAAGCACTCTATACCAGCGCGTTTAACGGTGTTGAGGTAGGGGGCGTACTGACTATGCCGGTTAAAGGCCTGTGCCTGGATTGCAGTGACGACGAGCTGAAAAGTGTTGTTGACTATATGGTTGAAGCTGCCCAGTAAACATTTCTCACGGATGTTGAAAAAACCGCTGACTCAGCGGTTTTTTTTCGCCCGGGATTTCTCCTGACAACGGCAACTCTGAGCTGTTCAAGAGAACAGTGCTTGCAAATTGGCACGGGCTTCGGCGGTTTTCTCCGCGTTGGCTTTGGGGTCGGTATCGGCAAAACCCTGCTTCTTCAAATCTTCTGCCGGTAACTCCTCGATAAAGCGGCTGGGTGTTGTGCCAGTAATCTCGCCAAATTGTTTGCGAGCACCAGCCATGCTCAAGGTCAAGCGTTGCTGGGCTCTGGTGATACCGACGTAAAACAGTCGTCGCTCTTCTTCAAGCTTATCTTCCTCCAGGGAGTTTTGGTGCGGCAATACCCCCTCTTCAACACCTATCAAGTACACCTCTTTAAACTCCAGACCTTTGGATGCATGTAGCGTCATCAGGGATACACGGTCATCAGCCGAAGCTTCGGCAAGGTTTTCCAGCATGTCGCGCAACTGCGTGCGGGCCACGGCCTCGGCCAGAGTTTCTGAGCCTTCGTGCTGATCATCGCCCTCATCAGAGGAAATGGTTTTACCGATGGAGTCGATCAAAAAATTGACGTTGCGCCAGCGCGCTTCGGCACTTTTTGCCGAGTTAGAGCATTCGTATAACCAGTTTTCGTAATCGATATCGCTGAGCAATTCGCGGACTATGCTGAGTGTGTCTTTGCTGTCAGCCAGCATGGCCTTGCGTTCAATCCAGTGCCCAAATTCACGCAATTTCGACAGGCCCGGTTCCGGAACAAATTCGCTGAGTCCCAGCTCGGTGCAAGCCTGCAGCAGACTACTGCCCCTTTGCCGGGCATAGGTAGAGAGTTGTGCAACGGTTTTGGGGCCGATCTGTCGCCTTGGAGTGTTGATGATGCGCAGGAAGGCTGAATCGTCATCCGGGTTTATCAGGAGGCGCAAGTAAGCCATAACATCCTTGATTTCCGAACGGCTATAAAAAGAAGTGCCGCCGCTGATGTTGTAGGGAATACCGCTGCCCTGTAATTTCATTTCCAGCAGGCGAGACTGATGATTGCCTCGATAGAGTACGGCGAAGTCCTGAAAGCTTCGCCTTTGGGTAGCCATACGGTACTGAATATCTTCAACAATCCAGTCCAGTTCCTGTTCGTCGTTTTTGTGTCGAATCAGTTGAATAGGGTCGCCTATACCCAATTCACTCCAGAGAGTTTTTTCGAACAGGTGTGAGTTATTTTTTATCACCTGATTGGCGCATTTAAGAATGCGGCCCGTGGATCGGTAATTTTGTTCGAGGCGAATGACTTTCAGATCGGGGTAGTCGCTACTGAGTTCTATCAGATTTTCGGGCCGAGCTCCCCGCCAGGTGTAGATGGATTGGTCGTCATCTCCTACCGCTGTAAACCTTTGGTGGTAGTGCACCAGGATTTTTACCAGTTCATATTGTGCCTGGTTGGTGTCCTGGTATTCGTCAATCAATAAATGGCGCATACGCATTTGCCATTTGTTGCAGACCTCGGAGTTTTCTCTGAGCAGTTTAACCGGCAGATAGATCAGGTCGTCAAAGTCGACGGCGTTATAGGTCTGCAGGGCTTCCTGATAGCGTTGATAGAGTTTGGCCGCACGGTATTCGCCGTCGTCCTCCGCGCTGCTCAGTGCCTGCTCCGGGGTAACAAGCTGGTTTTTCCAGTGGGATATGGCGTCACGCGCCACATTAAGTTGTTCCGAGTCGATGTCTTTGAGGGCCAGATCGCCGAGCAGTTTCAGGCTGTCTTCGCCGTCGAATATGGAAAACCCTTTGCGGAAACCGGCTGTGGCGAGGTCAGCGTTGAGGATATCCAGACCGAGTCGGTGGAAGGTACAGATACGCAATCCACGGCATGCTTTAGCGCCAATCATCTTGCGGATACGGCTGTCCATTTCGCGGGCGGCTTTATTGGTAAAGGTTACCGCGGTGATACTACGCGGAGAATATTGCAGGTCATTCAATAAATGGGCGATCTTTTTGGTGATCACCATGGTTTTACCACTGCCGGCACCGGCCAGAACCAGACTCGGACCCTGGGTATATTGCACCGCTTCGCGTTGTTGTGAATTGAGGCCTTGAGTTCTGGAGTTATTCATGGAGTGCCTGTTTTGCAGGCGCGGCATTCTAGCAGTTTATGTCCTTCTGCTGGGTGGCAAATCACCTAAATCAAACCCTGTTTATCCAGTAAATCCCGCAGAGGTTTCAGCTGGGTTTGATATTTCTTCCAGCTGTTGAGGCCCTTTTGATTGATAGGCTGCCGGACCTGGGTAGCACTCAGGGTTCGAACAGTGCGTTCCGTTTGCTCCGGTCGATAGCAGTCGGCTGAATCGGGGAGATCGCAGAAGGCCAGCAATCCTGCGATCTCGGTTTCCGGGTCGGTTACCAGAGCCTGATAATCCAGAACATAATACTGGTCAGGGCTGAGCAGCTGCTGCCAGTGACGCAAAAGTTTCTCGTGATCACTGATCATGTTGGCGATATCTTCAAAACGATAAGAGAAGAGGTGACCCGAGCCGAAGTTTTGCCGATAACAGCCGAAGGCTTGGTCCATAGGATCTCTGCGAACATGTACCATTTTTGCCTGGGGAAGGGTCTTGGCGATTAACCCTGCGGCGCGGTAGTTCATCAGAGATTTGTCGGTAACCCGCGCTTTGGGATACCCCAAGCCGTCGAGTAATTGCAGGTAGTTGTGGCCTATGTCACTCCAACCAGACGGGGGAAGTTCGGACATCCAGAGTGGAAACTCGTCCATCAGGCGGTATTTTGCTTGTACTTTGGCGCTGGCGTCGTTGAGAAATGTCAGTTCATTGCCCCCTTGTATTTCAGGGTGGCTGGCCAGTATATGTTCGACCAGAGTGGTTCCAGAGCGCGGTAGACCAAAGATAAATACCGGCTGTTTTTCGGAGTCGATATCCTGGCTCGTAAAATCAAAGTCCTGATTGAAAAAACTGAGAATATTGTCTGTCAGTTTTCTGGCTGCAGAAGAGTCGTAGCTGAGTTGTGCTCTTTGCATAGAGTTTGCCCGAGACAGATTCTCGAACGCCTGTTCAAAGTCGCCAAGCTTTTCGTAGTGCCGGTAGAGACTGAAATGCAGCAAATGTTGATCCGGTACTGGTGTGGATTGCTTCTTTAAAACCTTTTCGATTGAGTCAATGGCGGATTGCGGGTCCTCAACCAGATCGGATCGGTTCCAGTGGGCCTTGGCCAAATTACCCTGCATGTTAATGGCGCGATCGAACCAGGTGCGAGCTTCGGTAAAGTCTCCTGCTTCTTTAAGGGCAGAGCCAAGAGTGTTAAACAGTCCGGCATCGGGCTTGGCAAATTTGATTGCACGGCGTAGTAAATCGATACTTTCCTCTACCTGTCCGTTCAGTCGCAATGCATGCGCCCTCCAACTGAGAATGGCGGGGTTTCTGGGCTGTTTTTCAAGACACTTTTGTGTTTCTGTCAGAAGCGCCTGGTGTTGGCTGACAGCTTCCAGGGCTTTGAGGTAATAGTTGCTGATGCTGGCAGAGCGGTAACGCTGTTCACCGAGCTGATTACCCAGCAGGAGTATGTCTCGCCACGCCCCTTGTTTGTCTAGGTTGGCGAATTGGGCAACAAGCTGGTTTTCCTCTATTTGTCGGCTGGGACGGCCCGCTGTTTGTAAACTGAATGTTTTTGGCCCTTTATGCCGAGGTTTTATCGCCATTAAATATCCGCATGCGCTGTGTTCTAAACAGAGATTCTAACCTCAGCGGGCATATCATTTAGAAATTTTCCGTTCTCTGAAACCCAGTGCCTGTTTTATCTGGGAAATACTGAACTCCTGATTCTCGAGATCCGCAATGCTGCGGGCGACACGTAGTACCTTGTGCAAGCCGCGGGCGGATAAATTCATATTCTCCATGGCCCTGCTGAGTAATAGTTCGGATTCCGCGTTTAGTGGGGCCACATTGGCTAATTCCTTTGCACTGAGTTTGGCATTGATTTTTCCCTGGCGATTGAATTGGCGTTTTCGGGCATCAACCACTCGTTGCTTTACCTCAGAACTGCTTTCCCCTTCTTGAATCGAATCCGTTCGGATCAGTTCGCCGGGAGTCGGTAGTTCAACCGATACCTGCATATCTATGCGATCCAGAAGGGGGCCGGAGACTCGGCGTTGATAACGGCTTACTTGTTCCCTGCTGCAGTCGCAGGATGGACTTCCATAAAAACCGCAAGGGCAGGGGTTCATTGCGGCAACTAATATGAAATCCGCCGGGAAAAGGTTTTGATGTGATGCCCGTGAAATGGTGATCTCGCCGTTTTCCAGTGGTTCGCGCAGACCTTCCAGAACCTTGGGGGCGAACTCCGGCAACTCGTCGAGAAAGAGTAAACCTTTGTGTGCAAGGGAGACCTCACCGGGGACTGGCGGGGATCCGCCGCCGACCAGTGATACCGAAGAAGCACTGTGGTGGGGTGCGCGCACCGGAGGAATAAGGCTGTTATTGCGGCTTTTTCCGCAGATGGAATAAATCACCGCTGTCTCAATTGCAGACTGACTGTCCAGATTAGGCAAAATGCCTGGCATACGCTTGGCCAGCATGGATTTACCCGCGCCGGGAGGGCCGGTAAATAGTAGGTTATGGCCTCCGGCGGCAGCGATCTCCAGTGCTTTTTTGGCCCCTTGTTGCCCTCTTATATCTTTTAAATCAACAAGAGGAGTTGTCGACTTGAGTCCAGACTCATCTGTAGTCTGTTGTACAGGAGACAGGAGTTGCCGCCCTTGCAAATGGGCGCAGACTGAAATCAGGTCGGATGCAGGCAAGATGGCACTTCCACTATCCAGTAAATCCAGTTCGAGTTGACTGCCCAGGGCGCAGATCAATCTGCGTTTGTCATCTATACACGATATGGCAATAGGCAGCATGCCTCGAATGGGTCGCAACGCTCCCAGTAAGGACAGCTCACCTGAAAAAGCATATTCATGAGTATCTTCCAGAGCTATTTGTCCGGTAGCCGCCAATACACCTAGTGCAATGGCCAGATCGAATCCCCCACCCTGTTTTGGTAAATCGGCCGGTGCGAGATTGACCGTGATGCGTCGAGGTGGAAACTCAAAATTGGAATTGATGATAGCCGAGCGAACCCTTTCGCGGCTCTCACGCACAGCGGTTTCTGCCATGCCCACTATATTAAAAGCAGGCAGTCCTGCGGAGACATGGACCTCTATATCAATGGCAACGGCTTTAATGCCGATGTTGGCGTAACTTCGTGTTCTTGCAGTTGGCATGGATTCCTTTCCATAGAATTGTTGTGTTTTTAGACTGAATTATGATCCGTTCTGGATATCATCCAAAGCCTCTTCGAGTTGTTTCACTCTTTGCTCTGTCCGTAAAAGCATTTGCTTGAGGGTGTCCACTTCCTCTTGATAGGCAAGGTCCATATCAGCTATGAAACGGCCCAGTGCCGCTTTTAACAAGTTGCGGGCCTCTTCACTGGCGGTCTCGGCAAAACCGGGAAGCTCTTTGAGTAGTTCGTTTAGTTGGAATTCTCTATCCATTCTCGCGGGTCAAAATTTTTGTGATCAATGCACAAAGTATAGCGGAAAAGCACTGATCAAGACTTTTGTTCGGATTTTTTTAGGTCTGCTTCTGAGAATAGCGCTAAAAAGGTGCACAGATTTGGTGCACGACCTGATTTGGTGCGTATATCGCTTTTTTACTGATTTTTTGAATGGGCGCAAAAGTAGAAAAAATACATAAATTACTGAAAATAAATATAAAAAATTATTTTGGCACGGTGTCTGCTTTACCAGAGCCCGAAGACCTACTTAAAAGTCTCATTTTTAATAAACAGGAGAATTTCATGAAAACATTCAATAAAACTTTGATTGCGGCAGCGCTACTTACTTCGGGTGCAGCAGCACAAGCCGAAGTTTCTGGTGGTGCGGCAATCGCCAGCAGCTACTTGTGGCGTGGTTTCGATCTGAGTGCCGGTTCAGCCGTTGTATCCGGATCTCTCGACTACTCAAGCGAAGTTGGTATTTACGCCGGCATCTGGGGTTCTTCTGGTGACGATAGCTACGGTACCGAGTATGACCTGTATGTTGGTTACGCTGGTGAAGCTGGCGACATCAGCTATGACATTGGTTATGTTGATTACAACTATCCAAGCTGCCCTGGTGGTCCCGAGAATTGTGATTTTGAAGAATACTATGCCAGCATCGGTTATGGCGCATTTGGTTTGACCGCATATGATGGCGACGGCTACACCTATGTTGCTGCCGGGTATGATTTTTCCGACTTCAACATTACTTACGGTCAGTGGTCTACTGATGGTTCTCACCTGGATTTGACTTACTCTATGGGTGATCTGGCCTTCACTTTCTCACAAGCTTTCGATGATTCGGTTTACTCCGAAGAAGCGCAATTTGTTGTGAGCTACTCCATTCCAATGGAATAAGACCCTTTGAGAACCAGGAGGGTGCGATACCCGTTTTTATCGAGCCCTCCATCTCATTCCTATAAACCCGGAGAAACAATATGAAACTCATTACCGCGATCATCAAGCCGTTCAAATTGGACGACGTACGCGAAGCTCTGAGTTCTATTGGCGCACAAGGCATCACCGTTACTGAGGTGAAAGGTTTTGGACGGCAAAAAGGACATACCGAGCTGTATAGAGGTGCAGAATACGTAGTTGATTTCCTTCCAAAAATTAAGCTGGAAATTGCTATAGGTGACGAGATGGTTGATCAAATCATTGAGGCCATCACTACCGCTGCATCAACCGGAAAGATTGGCGATGGAAAGATCTTCGTCACTTCTTTAGAGCAAGTTATCCGTATTCGCACCGGTGAGACCGGCGCGGAAGCCATCTAAAAACTGGAGAATATAATGGATGCTGCAATTGAACTCGCTTATGCCATAGACACGTTTTATTTCCTGATCTGTGGCGCACTTGTTATGTGGATGGCAGCTGGTTTTGCCATGCTTGAAGCCGGACTTGTCCGAGCTAAGAACACCACAGAAATTCTGACTAAAAACGTAGCGCTTTTTGCTATCGCCTGCACCATGTACCTCATTATGGGTTACAGCATTATGTATGGTGGTGGTATGTATCTGCCTGAACTCTGGTTCGGTGACAGTATTGCCAATGCGACTACCGAAGAAGTACTGGCTAGCGGTGGTGACACATACTACTCAGGCGCTTCTGACTTCTTTTTCCAAGTGGTTTTTGTTGCCACTGCCATGTCTATCGTTTCAGGTGCTGTTGCTGAACGTATGAAGCTTTGGGCTTTCCTTGCCTTTGCTGTAGTAATGACAGGCTTTATCTACCCACTACAAGGTATGTGGACTTGGGGCGGCGGCTGGTTAGCCGAAGCTGGTTATTCTGACTTTGCCGGTTCCGGTATCGTACACATGTGTGGTGCGGCAGCGGCTTTGGCCGGTGTTATCTTCCTTGGGCCTCGTAAAGGCAAATACAACGCTGATGGTTCCGCTAACGCGATTCCAGGTGCGAATATGCCTTTGGCTGCTCTGGGTATGTTTATCCTCTGGTTAGGTTGGTTCGGTTTCAACGGTGGTTCTGAGTTGATGCTGTCTAATGTTGGAGAAGCCAACGCAGTTGCCGATGTATTTGTAAATACGAACATGGCCGCTTGTGGTGGTCTGATCGCTGCACTTATCACTGCGCAAATTCTGTTTGGTAAAGCGGATTTGACCATGAGCCTCAACGGCGCGCTGGCTGGACTGGTTTCCATCACTGCCGGACCTTTGGATCCATCTCCAACACTGTCTCTCTTTATCGGTGCTATCGGTGGTGTACTTGTAGTCTTCTCTGTACTGGCTCTGGACAAGATGAAAATCGACGATCCTGTTGGTGCCATTTCAGTACACGGTGTGTGCGGCATCTGGGGTATCCTGGCCGTTTGTTTGACAGCAGGTGCTGGACAACTGGTACCACAGCTTGTTGGTATCTTCGGTATCTTCATCTGGACATTTGTTGCTTCAGCTATCGTTTGGATAGCCCTGAAAGCCACTATGGGTATCCGAGTTGGTGAAGAGGAAGAGTACGAAGGTGTTGATATCTCTGAGTGTGGTATCGAAGCTTATCCTGAGTTCGCTACCTCAAAATAATCTGCACAAGGTTATTGCTAAAAAGGGAAGTGCTTTGCACTTCCTTTTTTTTTGCCTTTTTTTTGTATATCAACAAGAATAGCGCTCTATAAACTGAATTAGCTCAGGGGAAAAAATGAAACTAGTCACTGCTGTTATCAAACCTTTTAAACTTGATGATGTTCGTAACGCCTTGTCCGAAATTGGTATTCAGGGTGTAACGGTTACCGAGGTGAAAGGCTTTGGGCGACAGAAGGGTCACACCGAGCTGTACCGCGGTGCCGAGTACATCATCGACTTCCTTCCCAAGGTAAAGTTGGAAATTGCCACGGAAACGAGCATGGTAGAAAAAGTGATTGAAGCTATTACCAAAAGTGCCAGTACCGGCAAAATCGGAGATGGCAAGATATTTGTGGCAAGCCTTGAGCAGGTGGTACGCATCCGCACCGGCGAAACAGGTTCTGACGCCCTTTAGTCGCTAACCGACAAACGCGAAGCTATAAATAAACCCGGCGATTACAGCCGGGTTTGTTTTTTCCAGAGATCGAGCATTCGCGTTTCAATGGAAAGCACTCTGAAATTATTGTTTTCAGTCTTGATCGCATCAACGGATTTAGGCAGATGATCCTGCAAGCTGCGACAAATTTGGAACTCGCCGGCTGGAAGTTGATCGAGTCTGAATTGTAAATTCAGCAAATCTTCATTGGATGCCAGGGCCAAAGCGTGACAGGGGTTCTCGCCAAAAAAATCTATGGGTGCAATGAGGCTGGCGGGGAAGCTGGGTTTTTGTTTTTCTGGCCGACAGAGATTCCAGCCAAACATAATGCAGTGTCGCAGGGCAATCGCATTATTGGTTCCAGAGGCAGTGAAAATAAGGCTGCCCGACTGCACGCCAATGCAGCTTATCGCGTAGGTGTCGGCCATGCGCTCGGTAATCCGCCAGATTCGGTTTAAATAATTATCCACTTCATCAGTTCGAGCCAGGCAATCACGCATATCGCTCAGGCGGATCATTAACACCAGGCGTTGATGCCCTTTGGGTTTTTTGTGAAGTGGTAGTGGTGTCTGGATTAGCTGATCCGCAGCTTCTTGTTCATCCGCTTGGGAGAATAAGTCGCTACCATAAGAGTGATCCTCTTCAGGTCTTTCTGTGCCAATGCGTCCGGTATTTTGCAGAGTGTTAAAAAAAAGCTGGGCTATTGCGGCGGCCAGGGCGCAGGCGAAACTAATCAAAAAATTAGGCCAGATACTGGGGGCGGGTATGGCGAGATGCTCTTGCAGGATAACTGTAGCGGCCAGAGCATTATCGAGCACTATGGCTTGGGAAAATTCTTCCAGACTGGATGATGCGGGCTGATCGACATTCAGGTTCCTGATCGATGTCAAGAGCGTGGAATCCGCTCCGAGAATATCAATTCTTTCGATGCTGCTTCCGAGCACAAGCTGTTCGAGGTCTGGTTTTAGGCGCTGAATGTTGCCGGTGATAAGGTAGGGTTCGGTTGCATTGAGCACAAGAGGTAGTAATTGAGAGCTTTGCACCTGTGCCTGATCATCGGTTGCAAAGAGATTCAGGCAAATAAAACAGAGTAAAAAAATCAACACGGAAGTAATGGCCATCTGTGCGTTTTTTTCGTGCTGTACTAGAAATTTCAAGCGGTCTCTCATGGTTTAACGTCAGGGGAATAAAATAAAAGGCCAGTTTTTGCCTGGATGACTGTCCGGGACAACTGGTCGATATATAATTGCGCGCAATTTTTACTGGAGCTATACACCTTGATCCAAATATACCTACTTTCGGTTACTGGCGTTAATCGTAATGGTATTAGCTCCACCTTGACCGGCATTCTAGCGCGTCACAACGCCAGAGTGTTGGATATTGGTCAGGCTGTGATCCACGATTCTCTCTCTTTGGGGGTGCTGGTTGGACTGGATTCCAAGGCCCAGATAGAAATTATCGAATCGGATTGTAAAAAGGCATTTGACTCGCTGTCACTGCAAGTGCGTTCGCAGTTCATTTCTGGCGAGGATTACCAGAGCTGGGTTGAACAGCACGGCCAGCAAAAACACGTGCTCACCCTGTTGGCGCGAGAAATAAGTGCAGATGCTTTGGCGCAAGTAACAACAACCCTGGCAGGACACGGGCTGGACATTTATCACATCACTCGACTTACCGGGCGTATCCCTGTCGAAAGTCTCGGTAATGGTGCGCAGGCTTGCATTGAAATCCTGGTGCGAGGCGGAGTTGCCGATGAGTCGGCCTTTCGTGAAGAGCTAATGGGGCTTGCGGCTCACCTGGATGTGGATTTGGCATATCAGCGAGACGATCTTTACCGGCGCAATAGACGTTTGGTGGTGTTCGATATGGATTCCACCCTGATAAAGCAAGAGGTTATCGACGAGTTGGCCAAGGAGGCTGGTGTAGGTGAACAGGTTAGTCGAGTAACCGAGCGTGCAATGGCGGGTGAGATTGATTTTGATGAGAGTCTGCGTGAGAGAGTCGCTCTGCTAAAGGGGTTGTCGGAATCGGCATTGTTAAAGGTTGCAGAACGACTGGAGCTTAATGATGGTGCCGAAAGACTGATGCAGCGCTTAAATCAGCTGGGCATGAAAACTGCGATCCTCTCCGGAGGCTTCAGTTTCTTTGGCGAAACCCTGCGGCAGCGCCTGAACATGGATTATCTGTATGCCAATGAATTGGAAATTGTGGATGGCAGGCTGACAGGACGTGTTTCAGGAGAGATTGTAAATGGCGAGTGCAAGGCGCGCCTTTTAGGCGAAATCGCCAGACGGGAGTCGCTGGTACTTGAGCAGGTTATTGCCGTTGGTGACGGTGCGAACGATCTGCCGATGTTAGGCAAGGCCGGTTTGGGTATTGCGTTTCATGCGAAACCACTGGTTCGTCAAACCGCTTCACATGCGCTTTCTCATCTGGGGTTGGATGCCATTTTGTACTTGATGGGTTACAGCGACGCTGATAATCCCAAGGGCTAGCTAGAACTTGAAATCCATCTTTTCGGTTGGCTGGCGTACATAATAGCCTTGAATAAAGGCCACGGAGGATTTCCAGAGGCTGGGCAATATCTGTGTGTTTTCCACCATGGGGACAATACTGAGTCTGTCTTTTTCTTTGATTTGCTGCAGCAACTCCGCCAACTTGGGGATATCTGCACTATTTCTTTGTGCCGCCAGAACAAAAGAACCATCAACCTTTACGAAATCAAAGGGTATGGAATCGAGAATTTTCATAGGCTGAACCGAAGTGCCAAAATGGGTAATGGCGGTTCGGCAGCCCGCTGATTTTATGGCTTTTACTGTTTCTCCACTGGCTTTTAGATACGAAGAAACGTCCACTTCCCTGAATTGGAACACTATCTGCTTGGGATTGAGGCGGGATTTTTTTATCGCCGCATGTAACCAGGCCGAGAATTGATCATTTTGTAGTGATTGTTTACTGACGTGGATAAAGAGAGTTTCGTCACCATCGCCATTGGTTTTTTTCAACAGGGTACGCAGTGCTTCCAAAATAACCCAGCGGTCGATTTCGTGGTTTTCGTTTGAACGGCAGGCCATTGCGATAAAGTCAGGTGGGTAAGCCTCTTTATGCTCTGGTCGAATTCCCAGCAAGACTTCGTAGTTTTTTCCTTCTTCGCCATGGAAATGCATAAGTGGCTGAAAAAGAATTTGCAGGTGGGCATGTTTGAAAGCTTGTTTTAAAAGATAGTTTATATCCACATCCTGACTGTCTGCCTGGCCTTCAGGCTCAAACAAGCCGGCGTTGTTAACCACTTCGCTTTCGGCGTTTTCTTCCAGTTGCTCACAGCATCGTATGGCTTGTTTGATGGAGGTGTCCGGATTGGTTATCAGGTCGCTGATCAGAGAGATACCGGCTCGTATGGTAATTTGTTGGCTGTGCTCTCCGAATTCGAGAACTGTTTGTTCAACTTCCTGGCAAAGTTTTTTACCTTGCTCAACGGCTGATTCAGCGTTGGTATTATCCAAAAGTATTAACAAGCGATTGGTTTCAAAACTGTTGACCGCCTTGCCAGGGAAGCGTTCGATAATAAAGGCAATAAGCGCTTGATAGAGTTC
>JBFHKI010000026.1:0-14105 GCA_041595415.1 Pseudomonadales bacterium
GCTGGATCTGATCAGTGGTGAATTGAGGGCCGATCAGGGCCAGTTGTTTTTTGGCGACAAGGATATAAGTGCTCAGGATGTGCGGCAGCGCCGGCAGCTGGGAATTCTGACCTGTCCTGTTGAGCGGCGCGGGCGTTCGGCCATAGGCAGTTTCAGCCTGACTGAAAATCTGCTTTTGACGCAAAACATGCAAAAGAACAACCCCTTGGGGTTGCTTAACTGGCGCAATCTGCATAACCGGGCCGAGCAGGTGATTGAAAAATATGAAGTTAAGGCGTCCTCCGCCGATGCCCTGGCCGATGAGTTGTCCGGTGGCAACCTGCAAAAATTCCTGATGGGCCGGGAGATCAGCAAGGACCCCAAGGTTCTGGTCTGTTACAACCCGACCTGGGGTGTGGATGTGGGAGCCGCCAATCGCATACATCACTTGCTGGCCGAACTGCGCGACAAGGGCGCGGCTATTCTGGTGATTTCCGAAGATATCGATGAACTGTTTTTTATCAGCGATCGTCTGGGGGCTCTCTGCGGCGGCAAGCTTTCACCTATCTTGCCCAAGCCTGAGGTGGAGATCAGTCAGCTCGGCGCCTGGATGATGGGCAGCTTTGGCAATGTGCATGAGGGCGACAGGGCTGCAGCGGAGGCCGGACTATGAGACTTGAAGCCCGGCATCGCCCCTCGAAATTCTTTGTGCTGTTCTCGCCTGTTCTGGCGGCACTCTTGACGCTGGTTAGTGGCTACCTGATGTTTTCTACACTGGGTACACCGCCGCTGGAAACACTCTACTCCTTCTTTATCTTTCCGATTCAGGACTGGTATGGCATCAGCGAATTAATGCTCAAGGCCGTTCCCCTGTTGCTCTGTGCCTTGGGCTTGAGCCTGTGTTTTCGCGCCAAGGTGTGGAATATCGGTGCCGAGGGGCAGTTTTTGATGGGCGCTTTGGTCGGCGGAGCGGTGGCCCTGCAGTTGAATGAACAGAGCGGCTTTTGGGTTATGCCCGCTGTAATTCTGGCTGGTGTGGCCGGTGGCCTGTTCTGGGCGGCTATAGCGGCGGGTTTGCGCAATTACTTCCGCTGCAACGAGATACTGACCACCATCATGCTCAACTATATCGCCCTGAATCTATTGCTCTGGGCGGTACACGGACCGCTCAAGGACCCGCATGGCTTTAACTTTCCGGAATCGGCGCTGTTTTCCCCTGCGGTTTCCCTGCCTCTGATTCACGATTATTACCGAACCAATATCTCTTTGTATTTTGCTATCGGGCTGATGGTTTGTCTGTCCCTGATGATGGCTCGCACCCAGTTGGGTTATCGGATCAGGGTATTTGGCGAGGACGAGAGCGCGGCGCGTTTCGCCGGTTTTGGTACCGCCAGCCTGGTGACTATCGTTTTGTTGGCCAGCGGCGGCCTTGCGGGTCTGGCTGGTATCAGTGAGGTGGCCGGCCCGGTTGGGCAACTTATTCCCCATCTTTCGGTGGGTTATGGGTACGCCGCCATTATTGTGGTCTTTCTCGGGCGTATGAATCCCTTTGGTATGGCTTTGGCCAGTCTTCTGATCGGTTTGACCTATATGGGAGGCGAAAGTATTCAGATGGATTACAACCTGCCCAAGGCGGTTACCCAGCTGTTCCAGGGGATGTTGCTGTTTTTTCTGCTGGTGACCGACCTGTTGATTCACTATCGGGTGCGATTTGATCTCAAGCAGCCAACAGAGGTAGCGAACTGATGGATATTGCCCTGTTGGAAAATCTGTTGTTTGCCATGGTGCGTTCCGGTACTCCCCTGTTGTTTTGCGGTTTGGGGGTTCTGATCTGTGAACGTGCGGGCGTACTTAATTTGGGGCAGGAAGGCATGATGCTGATGGGTGCTGTGGTGTCTTTTATCGTTACCTACAGCAGCGGCAATGCCGGATTGGGAATTTTGGCGGGCACTCTGGCTGGTATAGCCACCAGCGCTCTTTTTGCCTTTATCGCCCTGTTTTTACGTGCCAATCAGGTTGCCACCGGGCTGGCCTTGTCCATCTTTGGCGCCGGTTTGGCGGCCTTTGTCGGCGCCCCCTATGTGGGTGAGACTATCCAGGGGTTAAGCGCCCTGCAAATGCCTCTGTTGGCTGACATTCCCCTGCTGGGGCGCGTGCTCTTTGCCCAGGATTTTCTGGTCTACCTGTCCTGGGTAATGGCGATTCTGGTTTTTCTGGTCAGTCAGAGATGGCGCGCCGGTATTCTGATTCGCGCAGTGGGAGAAAACCCCCAGGTAGCCCGCAAGCTGGGAGTACCGGTTCAGTTGATCCGCTATCTGGCGGTATTTTTTGGCGGTGCCATGGCGGGATTGTCCGGTGCCTACCTGTCCCTCAGTTATACCCCCCTCTGGGCCGAGGGCATAAGTGCCGGGCGCGGTTGGATTGCTCTGGCGCTGGTGGTTTTCGCCAGCTGGCGCACCGGGCGGTTGATGTTGGGGGCGTATCTGTTTGGGCTGTCCAGTATTCTGCATCTTTTGATGCAAGGCTTCGGCTTTGCGGTATCGCCCAACCTGCTGGCCATGACACCCTATCTGGTCACCATTCTGGTACTGATTTTGTTGTCGCGACCTGGCAAAAAACGCAACAAGGTACTTGCCGCACCGGCATCCCTCGGAAAAGTTTACCTACCGGAGGCACACTGATGTTTTTCCGCAATACACCAATCTGGCTTCGGATTGCACTTCTGTTGGCGCTGCCGACAAGTCTGTTCGCCCAGCAGCCAATCGAACCCCTGCAGGTGGCATTCCTGCACGAAAACCCGGTTGGAGAGGGGGGATGGACCCTTTCCCATGAGAAATCCCGCGCCCAAATTGATGAATATTTTGGTGAGCTGGTGCAAACCTCGGCACTGGACGGGGTAAACCCCGGGGTAGATGCCGAACGGGTTATGACCCAACTGGCGCGGGAGGGTAAACAGCTGATTTTTGCCACTTCCTTTGGTTTCCTGAATCCGACCCGCCGGGTAGCACCGCGTTTCCCCGATACCATTTTTGAGCATGCCTCCGGTTATCTGACTTCAACCAACGTGGGCACCTATCAGATTCGGGCCTATCAAGGCCGTTATTTGTCCGGTGTGGCTGCGGCTATGGTCAGTGAAACAGGGGTTCTCGGCTATGTGGGTTCCTTCCCGATACCCGAAGTAATACGGGGCATAAACGCCTTTGTTCTGGGAGCGCAGTCGGTCAATCCCGATATTGTCATCGAGATGGTGTGGATAAACTCCTGGTCCGACGCCGGCAAGGCCCGTGAAGCGGCGGAATTGCTGGTTTTCAACGGGGCCGATGTTATTACCCATCACACCGAATCCTCCTCGGCCATTCAGGCAGCGGATCAGGCGGGTGTATGGTCTATCGGGTATCAATCCGACCGAAGCGCTGCGGCACCGAACAAACATCTGGTGAGTGTGGTGCACAACTGGTTTCCCTTTTATCGCAGGGATATCCAGGCAGTTCTGGACGGTGAATGGCAATCCCACAGCACCTGGATAGGTGTAGAAGAGGATGCCAGTCAATTGGTTTCCTGGGGAGCGAGTGTTCCTCCGGAAGTGATAGATCGGGTCCAGCAAGTAAAACAGCAAATGATTGATGAAGCGCCGAATCCCTTTGTCGGACCGCTTTACGACACCCAAGGGCAGCTCATGCTCGAAGAGGGCATCGCTATGGATGATGAGGCACTTTTGTCTATGGAATGGTTTGTTAAAGGCGTCGAGGGCCAATTGCCATGAAAATAATAAATAGAGTTTGTTTGCTTGTGGGCTTGCTGTTGAGCAGTCTCTTGTCGAGTGTGGTGCAGGCGGAACCTTTGAAGGTCGGTTTTGTCTACGTCAGTCCACGCGCCGATGCCGGATGGACCTATATGCACGATTATGCTCGTCAACAACTGGAAGAGTATTTTGGCGATCAAATCGAAACCACCTTTGTCGAAAGTGTTGCCGAAGGTGCCGATGCCGAGCGGGTAATCCGCAATATGGCCAGTCGTGGTCACGGTCTGATCTTTACTACCTCTTTCGGTTATATGAATCCCACCATCAAGATTGCCCAACAGTTTCCCGAGGTAAAGTTCGAACACGCCACCGGTTACCGTTTGAGTGACAATGTCGGTGTATATCTGGGCCGGGAATACCAGGGGAGATACCTGAACGGTATCGCCGCCGGAGCGGTGTCCGAGACCGGCAATCTGGGTTTTGTAGGGGCCTTTCCCATTCCCGAGGTAATACGTGATATCAATGCTTTTGCTCTGGGTGCCCGGGTCTCAAACCCCGAGGCCACTGTGCGAGTAGTATGGACCAACAGTTGGCACGATCCGGCGCGTGAAAGAGAAGCGACAGAGACTCTGGTACTGCAGGGAGTGGACGTAGTGGCCAACCATACCGATTCCGCCGCTGTTGTGCAGACGGCTGAAACCTTGGGTATCTACTCGGTAGGTTTTAATTCCGATCTGCAGTCCTATGGACCCAACACCCAGATCAGTTCAACGGTATTTAACTGGTTCCCTCTTTATCGGGATAAGGTGCAGGCGGTGCTTGACGGTACCTGGGAGTCGGAATGGTCCTTCCACGGATTGGCAGAGGATGTCATACAGGTGACACCCATTTTGCTGCCGGAAATTCCAGAGCAGGTCAGCGAACTGGTACAGGAGCATTACCAGCAGATCGCCAGTGGTGAGCGCGATGTATTTGATGGGCCACTGCTGGATCAGGATGCTATGCTTCGCCTTCAATCGGGGGAAAAAACCAGCGACAAGATGTTGCACGAAATGGACTGGTTTGTGCAGGGTGTTTCAGGACAAATTCCCGGGCAATAAGCCGGTAATTGGATGAGAGAAAAAGGTAATAAAATGGATCCAGTTTTAAATGAGGATCAATTGATCCAGGACGATACAAAACGTCAGTACAAACCGGGGAAGATTCGGGATCGCAATTTCCAGCTTATTCTGGAAGCGGCCGAAGAAGAGTTTGCTTTGCACGGTTATCGGGGTACCAGTACCCAACGTATTGCCGAGCGTGCCGGCATTGCCAAGGCCAATATTCACTACTATTTCAAGCGTAAGTCGACACTTTATCTGGCGGTGTTGAACAATATTATGCAGCAGTGGAATAACTACTTTGATGAGGTTCGGGTGGAGGATGATCCGGCCATCGTATTGGACGCATTTATCCGTAAAAAGGTCGAGTTGGCCTATACGCGACCTAAATCTTCAAAGATGTTTGCCATGGAGATTATTCAGGGCGCACCCCATCTCAAAGAGTATATCCGCACCGAAATGCGCAGCTGGGTTCGCACCAAAGCAGCGGTACTGGATCAGTGGATCGCCGAAGGGCGGATGAACAAGGTAGATCCGGTACATCTGATTTTTCTGATCTGGTCCTCGACCCAGCACTACGCTGACTTTGATGCCCAGGTGTTGACCATAATGAACCACGCCGAGTACGAGCGCGAGATGATCGATCAGATCGCCGACTTCCTGAGTCAGGTGATTTTGACCGGATGCGGATTGACGCCGCCGCATTTGCGCAAAGACGATGCCTGAGCCTGAGGTTACTACTGATAGTAGCCAGGATGTAACACCCCGTCTGTGGATCGCTAATCCTCTGGCGGCCTGGACCGGCAACCAGCGAGACGCCACTAATGGCCTGGTGGTTTCCGGCAATCGCATTGTCGAGCTGGTTGCCGCTGGTCAAGAACCGGCCGGCCCGGTGGATCAGGTATTTGACGCCAGTGGCATGGTGCTATTACCTGGTCTGATCAACTGTCATCACCACTATTACCAGACCCTGACACGAGCCATGCCGGCCGCTCTGGACCGGGAGCTGTTTGACTGGCTCAAGGCGCTTTATCCGGTGTGGGCCGGTCTTGATGAAAAGGCAATCCGGCTTTCCACTCAGCTGGCCGCTACCGAGCTGTTGATGTCTGGCTGTACCACCAGTGTTGATCACCACTATGTATTTTCCGAGCAACTCGGAGACGCTATCGATATACAGGTTGAGGCACTACGCCCCCTGGGTATGCGCTCGGTTTTGACAAGGGGCTCCATGAGTCTGGGCCAATCTTCCGGCGGCTTGCCACCGGATTCTGTAGTGCAGACTGAGCAGCAGATTCTCGATGACAGCCAGCGCCTGATAGATTCATACCACCAGGCGGACGCAGGCGCCATGATGCAAATTGCCCTGGCACCCTGTTCACCCTTTTCTGTCACCAGCGAGTTGATGTCGGAAACATCCCGGCTGGCAAATAAAAATTCGGTGCTGTTACATACCCATTTGGCTGAAACAGAAGACGAGAACCGATTTTGCCTCGAACGTTTTGGCATGCGTCCGGTGGATTATCTGGAATCTGTCGGCTGGATGAATGACAGGGTCTGGCTGGCGCACGGTATACATTTTCAGGATCAGGAAATCCGCCGCATGGGTGAGGCCGGAGTTTCGGTCTGCCATTGTCCCTCGTCCAATATGATTTTGGCCTCAGGCCAGTGTTCGGTATTGGATCTGGAAGAGGTTGGTATGGCGGTGGGGCTTGGAGTGGATGGTTCCGCTTCGAACGATCACTCCAATATGATTCAGGAAGTACGTCAGGCTTTCTTGTTGCAACGCTTGCGCTATGGCAGCCAGTCGGTGTCGGTAAATGATGCATTGCGCTGGGCCACCTTGGGTGGTGCACGATTATTACAGCGACCAGAGCTGGGCCAATTGGCGGTGGGTAAAATGGCCGATCTGGGGTTGTTTGATTTGGATGAAATCCGTTTTTCCGGTGTTGGTGATCCCATTGCCGGTCTGATTACCAGCGGGGCACACCGAGCTCGGGCGGTAATGGTAAACGGTGTATGGCAGGTGCGGGATTACCGGCCGGTGAATATCGATCTGGAGCAGCTGTTGGCTGAACACAGACTGTGCGCCAAGGCACTTATCAACTAGATTATCCTGATAAATTCTGCGCAAAAAAAAGCCCTCGTAAAGAGGGCTTTTTTGTTGCTGTTGCTCTTATTTGATAAAGAGCATTTCACGATACTTGGGCAGAGGCCAAAGGTCATCTGCAACCAGAGTTTCCAGTGTATCCGCATTGGAGCGAATGGCATCCATCAGGCCGCGAACCGTACTGGCCAAAAAGCTCATGTGCTCGTCAGTGGAAGCAAAGTCGTGCTTCTCGAGAGCGGCGCTGAGTTCCTTGACCGAGGCCATCATGGCGTTGGCTTCTGATGCAATTTGCTTGGCAATGCTGTTGTCCATATCGATATCCAGTGCCGACATGCCGCTGGCGGTGTGAGCCAGGTCGGACAGGTAGGTGATGGCGGCGGGATAGATCATGGTGGTTGCCATTTCAACTACCAGTTTGGCTTCTACCTCGATGGACAGCACATACTGTTCCGAGTAAACCTCGTAACGACTGGACAGCTCGGTTGGAGTAAGCACGCCGGTGGAATCAAACAGGTTGACGATAAAGTCTTGGTTCAAATAGGGCAGGGCATCAGCAGTGGTGGGCAGGTTTTTCAGGCCGCGCTCCTCAACTGCCATCTTGTGCCACTCTTCCGAGTAACCGTCACCGCCAAAGATTACCTGACTGTGTTGATCCATAAGATCTTTCAGTACGGCAATAACGGCGTCGGCGTGGTTTTTACCGGATTCCAGTTCGGCTTCCAGTTTGCCGGCGATCCAGCTGAGGGAATCGGCCAGCATGGTGTTCATACAGATCAAGGGGCCGGAAACTGACTGTGAAGAACCAACCGCACGGAATTCGAAGCGGTTGCCGGTGAAGGCAAAGGGTGAGGTGCGGTTACGGTCGCCGGCGTCTTTGCCGAACTGCAACAGCTGGGGCAAACCCAGATCCATAATGCCGCCGCTGGAAGAACCTGTCAGCTTGCCGGATTTAATGTCGTTAAAGACGGCTTCCAGTTGGTCGCCCAGATAAACTGAAAGAATAGCGGGAGGCGCTTCGTTTGCACCGAGACGGTGATCGTTTGAAGCGGAGGCAATTGCCGAGCGCAAAAGCGGGCCATAAAGGTGCACGCCGCGAATGACTGCACCACAAAAGAGCAGGAAGTTGAGGTTGTCGTGTGGTGTGTCACCTGGGTCGAGCAGATTTCCCTGGGTGGAATTACCAACAGACCAGTTTACGTGCTTGCCGGAACCGTTCATGCCAGCAAAGGGTTTCTCATGCAACAGGCATATGAATCCGTGTTTTTTGGCGGTTGAGCGCAAGATGGTCATGATCAACTGCTGGTGGTCGGCAGCGATATTGGCGGCTTCAAAGAAGGGGGCCAGTTCAAACTGTCCGGGCGCAACCTCGTTGTGACGGGTTTTGGCCGGAATGCCCAGTTTATAGAGTTTTTCCTCCAGATCTTGCATAAAGACCTGAACACGTTCCGGAATCGCACCAAAATAGTGATCGTCGAATTCCTGACCTTTGGGTGGCGCGGCACCAAAAAGTGTACGTCCGGCAAGTAACAGATCCGGGCGCGAGCTGGCGAAGTTGGCATCTACCAGGAAGTACTCCTGCTCGGCCCCACAGCTGGAATTCAGGGGCGCAATATTGGTCTCGCCCATCAGGGACAAAACTTTCTGGGCCGCAGTGTTCATTGCAGCATTGGAGCGCAACAGCGGGATTTTCTTGTCGAGAGATTCACCGGTCCAGGAGAAGAAAACACTGGGGATCATCAGGGTGGAACCATTGGTGGTTTCCATGATGTACGCCGGGCTGGTTGGATCCCAAACGGTGTATCCACGAGCTGCATTAGTTTGGCGAATACCGCCGTTAGGGAAAGAGGAACCGTCGGGCTCGCCCTTGATCAAAAGCTTGCCAGTAAAGGTGCTGATGGCTTCACCTTCAAAATCGGTAACGATAAAACCGTCGTGTTTTTCGGCGGTGCCATTGGTCATGGGGAAGAAGATGTGAGAGAAGAATTTAACACCACGCGAGATGGCCCATTTCTTCATTTCTTCAGCGATAAGATCAGCGGTAGCGGGGGTTAAAGACTGACCGGTTTGGATAGTTGCCTTGATTTCGGCGAAGGCTTCAGCTGGAAGTGCGGCCTCCATTTTGGCAAGGTTGAATACGTCACATGCCCATATTTTGTCAATTGATTCCGGTGCAGTAACCTCTGTGGGTTCTCTGTTGGCTATTTGATATATAGCCTGAACTCTTGCTTCGTTTCCACTCATCTGTGATTCCTCAAAAATTTGTTTTGTCAGGTAAAAATGAATTTACCAAGCAGATAAGGCAAAAAGTGGGCCAACACAGGTGAGAGGCTGTGTATGGAAAAAATCTAAAGTTGATTTTGACTATTCAGGGTTGGCTCTGATCAGCAAAATCTCGGACAATAAGTAGCCCTGTTAGACGGTTTAAGAGTGAATCACGAAGTGATAGATCGCAAATACCACAGAATAGTCTTTTCGTTTTTTATGTCGATGTTGATGTCCTGCATTATGTCACTGGTGATAAGCCTTTTTAATGTGGGGCTGGTCAGCAATATTTTGCAGATTTGGCTCAAGGCTTGGGCCTTTGGATTTATGGTGGCCTATCCAACCATACTTACGATATCCCCCCTGGTGCATAAATTGGTGAACCTGGTTTTGAAGGACGAGGATCAGGGGATTTGAGAGAGGTGTCATAGCAGATCAGCGGATGCCCCGGCTGATCTGCTGCGGCATCAGTTCTTAAAGTGGATTTGCCATCAGTCGGCCGCTCACTTCCTTAAGCTCAATAGGCATATCGAACAGGTTGGATATTTTTTCTTCGGTAAGCATTTCACTGCGTTCACCTTCATCCACCAACTGTCCGTTTCGCAGAAAAACAAACCAGTCAATCTCGGGCAAGATTTCTTCCAGGTGGTGGGTCACCAGAACCACCTTTTTGCCCGCCGCGATCAGTCGGGACATGGTTTCCAGATATTGTTTGGTGGCTTTGATGTCCAATCCGGAGGTGGGTTCGTCGAGAATCAGGTATTCCGGATCGTGTATCAGCGCCCGTGCCAGCAAGCAGCGCCGCTGCTCGCCGGTGGAGAGTGTCACAAAGAGATTGCTGGACAGGTGTCCTATGCCGACAGTTTCCAGGTGCGCTCTTGCGGTGGCAATCTGCTCGTCGCTGTAAGTTTGGGTTCGGTAGGTTGTCAGGCTGGAATAGTACTGGGCTACCACCACCTGTAATACCGTAGTCTGGTTGTCGACTTTGGTTTGCAGATCCTGGGAAACCAGGCCCATGCGCATGCGCAGTCTATCCATCTCCCAGGGAGACTGTCCGAGAACCCGGAAAATCGAGTTTTCGTCCGCCACTGGGTAGAGATCTCTGAAAATCAATTTGAGCAAGGTCGATTTGCCCGAGCCGTTAGGCCCAATCACTGCAGAACTTCGATCCGGTGGCAGTGTCAGGGAAAGGTTGCTAAAAACATCTTTTCTGCCGCACTTTACCCGTACGTTCCGCATCTCAATCAGTGCTGTTTCTGCCATTTAATACTACTCCTCGTTAGAGGCGGTATTTTCTCCTGACTAAAGCGAAATAAGTAGGGGGTAAACCGGAATATATGGAACCGGTTTCTCATTTACCAAGCCAACACCCAAGGCACCAGATAAAACCCGCCACTCAAGAGCAGTAACCACAAGCTGGCAGCCAGAGCAAAGGGTTTGGCGCCGCCTTCGCGGATCAGCTTCCAGTGCGTTTTCATACCCAGAGCCACCATGGCCAGTGCCAGAGCCATTTGCGATGCGATGCCGATAACCTGCAATGCAAGTTCGGGTATCGGCAGCAGGCTATTAATACCACTTGTCGCGATAAAGCCAATAACAAACCAGGGTGTTTGTACTTGGGTGCTGGTTTCTGCGCCAGTGTTGTGGCGTTTTTGCCACCAGAACCCCAGACAGAAAACCACAGGTGCCAGCAGCATGACCCGTGCCAGTTTGGCGATCATCGCGTTGTGTAATGCGGCGGTATCTATAGCTTGTCCGGCGGCGACCGCCTGTGCCACTTCGTGAACCGTGCTGCCAATATAAAAGCCGTAATCTGCGCTTGTGGCGTTGCTCCATTGGTAAATCAAGGGATAACTGAGCATGGCCAAGGTGCCAAATACCACCACAGTGGCCACCGCCAAACTGACATCGCGTTCCCGTGCCTTTACCACGGGTTCAACGGCCATGATGGCTGATGCGCCGCATACCGCACTGCCGACACTGGTTAATACCGCCAGCCCGGCAGGGATCCTTAACCAGCGGATGCCGATAAAAATGCCACCCGCTAAAACCAGAATAACCACAATAAGGTCCAGGGCAATTACCCGCCAGCCGGCTTCCAGCAGTTGTTGCCCACTGATGTTGAATCCCAATAACACAACTCCCAGCCGCAGCATCTTCTGTTGGCAGAACAATATGGGCTGACGAGCGGATTCTCCATGGGGTATGCCAGAGGTATTGCCCACTAGCATGCCCAACACAATAGCCAGGGGGAGGGCACCAAAACCAATGGTGGCGAGAGCGGGAATCTGCGCCGCCAATAATGCCAGGACCGCGAGTATTGTCAGTAATATCCACATACTTACCTCCATATCGAGGCGGCACTGTACGGTTTCGACTAAATTAAGTATATTGGATATATCTTAAATAACACTTAAGTTTAGCTTATGAATTTGACGCTGCGGCAGATGCGGATTTTTGAAGCGACGGCAAGACTGGAGCGCTTGAACCTGGCCGCTGAAGAGCAGGCGATAAGTCAGTCCGCTGCCAGTCAGGCGATGAAGGAAATGGAGGGTTCGCTGAACTACTCTCTGTTCGAGCGTCGTGGTCGGTCCCTCCTTCTAAGCGACGATGGCAAAGCCATCTTACCCACTGTCAGACAGATTCTGGAACTTACCGACAGTCTTGATAAACCCGAGGGTGGTGCCCTGTCGGGAACCATGACCCTGGCGGCCAGTATCACTATTGCCAGCTACGTAGCGCCCTCGCTTATTGCCCAATTTATCGCCAAATACCCACAGACCGGGATAAAACTTAAAGTAGAAAATACCGAGCAGGTTATGCAAAGCGTGGCCAAAGGGCGCGCTCTGTTGGGGATGATCGAAGGCCCGGCGTTACACCCGGATTTGACTATTGCTCCATGGAGAACCGACCGGTTGGTGGTCTTTTGTGCGGCGGATCACCCTCTGGCCAAGGTTCGAAAAATCGGTTTCTCGCAAATGCACGAGTATCCCTGGATTGTACGTGAGCCCGGTTCCGGGACGCGCACCATTCTGGATGCAGCCTTACAACACCACGGCGTCAAGATCACTCTTGCTCAGGAGCTGAATCGTCAGGAAGCCATCAAGCAGAGTGTTATTGCCGGTTTGGGTATCGGCTGCCTGTCCGAACTGGCCATCGCCCGAGAGCTGGAAAGTGGTCATCTGGTGCAGTTGGCCACACCACTGGATTTGTCGCGGCAATTTTCCTGGGTATTTACCCCAGAGCGTGAACGCCACCCCCTGGTCGCGGCATTTATAAAAATGTTTTAGCCACTATATTGCGTGGCTCACAGATGTAGGCCTTTAACAGATAACGACGGGTATATCGCTTAACCGCGTGGTGTATTCAGGGGATTTGAACTGCTGTCGTAGCGCCCATTTTTTCTGTGTGCCCTCGGCCCCCAGAAATACGGTATTGCGTCCATATCTGAGATTGAGATTGTCCAGTACTCGCATGGTCTTGTCCGCCTTGGGCGGTTGGCCGGGATGAAACAGGTCAGCCTGATAGTGTTTTTTTGAGACCATGTCGATAATGCCGACTCCAGCTTTGAGGTAGCGGTAGTTGTCGCGATACAGGCAGGCCACTGCCGTTTTGACGGCATGGGTGATGATACGGCTATCGTCAGTGGGGTAGGGCAATTTAACCACCGTGCTGTTGCTGTAGTAATTCGGCTCAAAGGGTGAGGTGTGGATAAACACATGCAGGGCCTGGCCCAGGTGTTGTTGCATGCGCATTTTCTCGGCGGCCCGGTTGCCGTATACCGCCACGGCTTGCTGAAGCTCGTCCAGCGCGGTGACCTTGCGACCAAATGAGCGGGTGCAATAAATCTGTTTCTTGTCCTGAGGAAACTCATCCAGAGCAATACAGGGGGTGCCGTTCAGTTCGGTGATCGTGCGCTCGAGGCAGACATTAAAACGACGCTTTATGGTTCTGTGGTGGCAGGTTGCCAGATCCCAGGCGGTGTGGACATTTATTTCGGCCAGGCGTTTGGCGTAACGGCTGCCGACCCCCCAGACTGTGTTGACCGGGGTGTGTTTTAGCAGCCACTGCCGGCGATGCTCGGTATCCAGTGCGCAGACGCCATTCAGTTTGGAGATTTTTTTGGCCGCCATATTGGCCAGTTTGGCCAGTGTTTTGGTCGAGCTTATGCCGACACTTACGGGAATCCTGACATCCTGCCAGATACGGTCTTTTATATTCTGTCCGAAGGCGATGGGGTCTGGCTCGCAAAGCGAGAGAAACATCTCGTCGATGCTGTACACCTCGATATGGGGGGAAAAGCCCGACAGAGTGGACATCACTCGATCCGATAAGTCGCCATACAGCGGAAAGTTGCTGGAAAAGATGGCAACCCCGTGTTTTTTCAGTATGTATTCAACTTTGAAATAGGGTTCCAGATCGGGAATACCCAAGGCCTTGGCCTGTCGGTTGCGAGCGATCACAAAGCCGTCGTTATTGGATAAAACCACCACCGGCTTATTGCGTAGATCCGGTCGGAAGACCTGCTCGCAACTGGCGTAAAAGGAGTTGCAGTCAACCAGACAAACATTCATCAGCGCAGGGAATTGATGCAGTGGATCACCACGCCCTCGATAGCGAATTCCATACCCTCCCTGATCGGAATGGGAGAGAAAAGTCGGTTGGCAGCAACCAATTGGCGTTTATGCAGGTCGAGCTGCTTGCAGGTGAACTCGCCGTCCAGCGAGGCTACAACCACGTCGCCGTGGGCGGCCATAAGGGATCGGTCAACTACCAGCAAAGCACCGTCCAGAATACCCAGATCCTTCATGGAATCGCCCTTTGCCCGGGCCAGATAGGTGGCTGCCGGGTGGTTGATCAGGTATTCGTCGAGGCTCAGCTTCTTGTCGAGGTAATCTTCTGCCGGGGAGGGGAA
>JBFHKI010000027.1:0-14010 GCA_041595415.1 Pseudomonadales bacterium
AGCTGGCTGTGCAGCAAAGTGGTTGCGCGCATCTTATTTTCAGAACTTCATGGGTCTTTGCCCCGAGGGGTAAAAACTTCCTTGTCACGATGCAGAAGTTGATTCAGGAGCGCGATTCTTTGGGGATTGTCGATGATCAGATTGGCGCCCCCACATCGGCAGAGCTGATTGCTGACCTGAGTGCGCATGCTTTGGTTAAGACCAGAGTGCAGCCTGAATTGTCCGGTATCTATCATCTGGTATCACAGGGACAAACCAGTTGGTATGACTATGCCCGATTGATATCTGCCAGCATGGTACAAGCAGGTATGCCGGTGAAGGCACATCCCGATCAGATCAGCCCGGTTGCGACTTCGGATTATCCAACGGCTGCAAAGCGTCCACTTAACTCGCGCTTGAATACCGGGAAATTCCAGACGACATTTGATTTGAATATGCCGGATTGGCAAGAGGGCGTTATCCGAGCGCTTGTGGAACGAAACTTATGACAGGTGGAGAATTTTGAGATGAAAGGCATCATTTTGGCGGGAGGGTCTGGAACTCGCTTGTACCCTATAACACAGGCCATTTCCAAGCAGTTGTTGCCGGTCTACGACAAGCCGATGATTTATTACCCTCTGTCAGTTTTGATGTTGGCGGGGATCAAGGAAGTTTTGATCATCACAACCCCCCAGGATCAGGCCAGTTTTCAACGGCTGTTGGGAGATGGCGGTCAATACGGTATCGAAATCAGCTACGCAGTCCAGCCCAAACCTGAGGGTTTGGCTCAAGCCTTTATTATTGGCGCCGATTTTGTTGGCACAGATAGTGTCTGCTTGGTGTTGGGGGATAATATTTACTACGGTCAGGGGCTGAGCAAACTGTTGCAAGGGGCTGCCAGTCGTCCCTCAGGTGCAACTGTCTTTGGTTATCAGGTGACAGATCCACAGAGGTTCGGAGTGGTTGAGTTTGACGCAAATCACAAAGCTGTGTCGATCGAAGAAAAACCACAGGTGCCAAAGTCCAACTATGCGGTTACCGGTCTGTACTTTTACGATAATGAAGTATTGGATATCGCTGCAAATGTCACGCCTTCAGCTCGAGGGGAATTGGAAATCACCACGGTCAATCAGGCGTACCTGGATCGGGGTGCTTTGAATGTTGAGCTTCTGGGGCGTGGTTTTGCCTGGCTCGATACGGGTACCTTCGATTCGCTACATGAAGCATCAGGTTTTGTGGAAACTCTGGAAAAAAGGCAGGGATTGAAGATTGCCTGTCTGGAAGAGGTCGCTTATCGCATGGGCTATATAAGCCGGGAAGAGCTGGAAAGGTTGGCCGAACCACTGGCGAAAAATTCCTTTGGTGATTACCTGTTGCGAATTGCCCGGGCTGAGCTGTGAACATGTTGTTTTCCCTGCAGGGTGTTAGATAAATGATAGTCAAACAGACAGAAATTCCGGACGTAAAGATTCTCGAGCCAAAAGTATTCAAGGATGAGCGCGGTTTTTTTCTGGAAAGCTGGAACAGAAAAACTTTTGCAGAGCTGGGTATTGACCGGGATTTTGTTCAGGATAATCACAGCCGCTCTCAACAGAATATTCTGCGTGGTCTCCACTATCAACTGCACAGGCCTCAGGCCAAGTTGGTTCGGGTAACCAGAGGAGAGGTGTTCGACGTTGCAGTTGATCTGCGCAAAAGTTCTCCAACCTTTGGTAAGTGGGTCGGGGTGCTGTTATCGGAATCGAATCATCGTATGTTCTGGATTCCGGAAGGTTTTGCACACGGTTTCTACACCCTGAGTGAAGACGTCGAATTTCAGTACAAGTGCACCGATTTTTATTTTCCCGAGCATGAGCGAAGTATTCTCTGGTCTGATCCGGAGATTGGAATCGATTGGCCTCTGCTTTCCGGTGAAAACCCTATCCTCTCGGCGAAAGATGCAAGTGGTTTATCTTGGCAAGATGCGGAGTATTACGATTAACAGGAAACAAACAGGCGTCTGCCCCGCCATTCTGTCTATCATGATTGAAGGGTTGTATGCAGAGCCAGGGAGACCATCTTGCCGATAGTTTCATTGTCGGTAAATGTGCGGTTGCTGTTGCTCGGCGCTTTGCTCTTTATCGAGTTCCTACTCTTCAGTCTTACTTTTGATGCGTACTCTGAAGCACTCGCCGAGAGTGGGCGCTGGTTTGCCTTTCTGGCTTACTCTGGACGGTTCGCAAAGATGCTGGTGGCGGTATGCGCCATTTTTTTATTGGCAATCTGGGATCGGCGGCGGGCGTTTTGGCAATTCTTATTAAGTAAGCAGCAGGGGCACAAGTACTGGATATTCCTCTGTTTGCAAGTGTTTTGGTACTTCCCCTTCCTTATTGTCAGCTCGATGATTTTTGGTGGGTACTTTGAGGTTGAGGATATTCCTGAGGTTGCGGTTGTTGGATGGTTCTTGCTGCTTGCTCTTATGGTGTTTTTCTGGGCACTGAGTTTTGCGCCTCTCGGCTACTGGCGAGAGGTGCTTGTTCTTGAGAAGCGTCCAATCGGTGTGTGTTTTGTGGTGGGTCTGCTGGCCTGGGTGCTCGCACAATACGCCCAGACTCTTTGGGGGCCTCTTGGTGATCTGACATTCAGGTCTTCCGCCTTTTTGTTGGAAATTTTTTATAGGGATGTATTTATTGATTCGAGTTCCAACTATCTCGGGGTGAACGATTTTATTGTTCACATCAGTAGGCAGTGTTCGGGATATGAAGGTATTGGGCTTGTTGTCATATTTACTTCTTTTTATCTTTTTATGTTCAAAGATGAACTCCGGTTTCCCCAGACGCTCTTGCTTTTCCCTATCGGAATAGTTGCCATTTGGTGCTTTAACGTTATCCGTATTGTATTGCTGATTTATATCGGGGATTCTTTTTCCGAAGCAATTGCGATCGGTGGTTTTCACAGTCAGGCTGGATGGATCGCCTTTTTGATTGTGATTTTCGGACTTTTGATCATCGCTCACCGACTGCCTTTCTTTTCACGCAGGCCGGCTTCTCCTGATGCCACCCTGAAGCCCGCGGGTTTGAGTTTGCCGGTGGCGCTGCTGATCCCCTTTATTGTGCTAATGGCCTCGGTAATACTGACATCGGCTTTTACGGCGGATATTGTCTGGTTGTATCCATTGCGGGTAATAGCCGTTGCAGCGGCTCTGGCTTTCTGCTGGAAGACCTACTCCCTGAAGCGTTACAGTTTTCGGGTGGAACCCGTTCTTGCCGGGATATTGGTATTTATCGTCTGGATGTTGGCCGTCCCCAATGATTTCCAACAAAATCAAACATACAGTCAGATTTTTGCAGAGACCGGATCTGCACAGGTAGCCTTTTGGATACTGTTCCGATTTCTGGGGACCGTTATTACGGTACCCCTGGTGGAAGAATTGTTATTCCGGGGGTATTTATTGGCCAGACTGACACAGCAGCCGGTTCAGCTTGAAGGGGAAATAAATTACTCATGGAAGGGGATTATTCTCACGTCCTTACTATTCGGTCTTCTGCACAGCAACTTCCTCGCTGGGGTCTTCGCTGGAGTCATTTACGGGGTTGTCCGGTACCGGGGCGCATCGATTCTGGATGCGGTGGTAGCTCACGCTGTAACCAATTTCCTTTTGTCAGTGGTCGTTTTAGCTATGGGTTGGTGGTCAATCTGGTAGTTAAATATTGAATTTGGCAGAAATTTAGGAATTCGGGACTAAATTGTAATATTGCAGGGTTTGCTGAGCCTTCTTGCTAAGATGGAGCTGTTGAATACTATTATCAAACTTCTGACGTTTTGTATCTGAAGCCGCTGTAGGAATAAATATGAGTAGAAAAAGACTGTTCGCCGCATTACTGACATTGCTTATGGCTGTCTCTGCTGCCTACGCTCAGGATGAGGTTACATCAGCTTACCAGTTTGCCATGGGGGACCTGATTGCCATTTCTGTGTATCAGGAACCCGACTTGAGCTTCCAGGTCCGTGTTTCTGAATCCGGGATTGTGGATTACCCTTTTATTGGTGATGTGCAATTGATAGGCAAAACCGCAGCAGAAGTGGCATTGACGATCAGAGAGCGCCTGATTTCTGGCGAGTTTCTGGTGGATCCGAAAGTCAGTATTAATGTGGTGCAATACCGCCCCTTCTATATTGAGGGGCAAGTGAGAATACCTGGCACCTATCCTTTTGAACCGGGGCTGACTGTCCGGAAAGCCATCAGTATCGCCGGCAGTTTTACAGAAAGAGCATCACGTTCAAATATAACAATCATGCGTAACTCATCTGAGGTTGATCCGGCGGACGATATCCTTGACGAGCCCATCCAGCCAGATGATGTTATTACGGTAGCCGAGAGGTTCTTTTAAACAAGCTCTCCTGTTCAGGTGCCAACAAGCTTCAAAGAAACAGCCGGTTATCTTGGTTGAAAGCTCTTTGATCCCGGTAAAATGCTTTTCTTGGATAAAGAAAGGCCGGATGGGTTGGCTGTTTTGACCGGGGATTAATTAATCCCGATTCCCTTCCAGGTTGTTTCCGGGCGCATTCAACCCCTTAAGTCTTCTGCTATAGATCAAAAAACAAGCTGAACTCTGAATTGGCTGGTATTCTTTCGGGCCGGGATAGAAGCTGTATAAGCTTGGAAATCCCGGTTATCTGCCGGAAATGCGGCTACACAGGGGTGTTAATTCTCGAGGTCGCATTACAATCTTTCACGAGCCTAGGGGGTTATGGTGAAAAATTTCAGAATTTTTTTCGCGATTTTATTTTCAGTTTTTGCCGTCATGGGTCATGGGCAGCAGTACGGCTCTACCGAGTTTGATGCTAGCGGTGATCCGGATGCTCATGCGGCGTTTATCACGGGTTTGTTAAAGCTGCATAATTTTGAATATGAAGATGCCCGCGATTCCTTTCAGAACGCTATCGCTATCGACCCGAATTTCACTATGGCTTACTGGGGTGAGGCACTGAGCTATGAGCAGTCCTTCTGGCGCCGGTACGACACAGAAAAATCCCGTGCAGTTCTACAACGCCTTGGTGCAACAGCGGAACAGCGGGCTGCCCGGGCAGTTACCCAAAGAGAAAAGGATTATCTGCATTCTATAGAGGTGTTGTTTGGCGAAGGTACGCAACAGGAACGCGAGTTGGCCTATGCAGAGGCATTAAAAGAGTTGCACCAAAAATACCCGGATGATCTGGATGCCGCCGCCTTCTATGCTCTATCGATTTTGGTGACAACCTATGGTGGGCGCGATTTCAGTCGATATATGCAGGCCGGTGCTATCACAGAAGAAATTCTGGATATTAATCCCCGCCATCCCGGTGCTCTGCACTACAACATCCACAGTTACGACGATCCAATCCATGCACCCTTGGGGCTGCGAGCCGCCGAGGTGTATAACCTGGTTGCGCCTGCGGCGGTGCACGCCTTGCATATGGGGTCGCATATTTATTATGCGCTGGGTATGTGGGAAGAGGGGGTTGAGCGCAATATCCGCTCTTTTGACGAGGCGGTTTCACGTCAGGAAAGCGCCGATGATCCCTATGGAAATCAGGCCTATCACGCCCTGACCTGGGTGCCTTACGGGTTTCAGCAAATGGGTGAAAATGAGCAGGCCCGGAACTACATTGATTTAATTGCCCGACAGGTTGCGCGTTATGGTGAGGACAATGCTCTACATCGCAATCACTACGCCACGGTACGTGCCTCTTATCTGGTAGATACCCAGGATTGGGATGCACCTTTGGCCGATGTGCAAATTGATCGTAGCGGCATGAGCAGCTATGCACTCTCCGTCGATCTCTATGTTGAAGGCATGTTGGCCCTGCGCGACGGTAATCTGGATAAAGCCCGAAATGTACTGGCCGAAATGCCCGCCCAAGGGGGAGTGCACAGCATGCCCGGTATGGAAGGCATGATGATGACAGGCGCCAAACGTGCCGATGTGGCGCCGGGGTTAATGCGCAGCGCTCTCGAAGGGCAAATAGAGATGGCAATGGGCAATGCCGCCAAGGCCATAGAGCTGGTTGCCAGAGCAGAACAGATCGAAGGTGCGCTGCCGTCGGAGTATGGCCCGGCCGTTCCGGTGCAGCCTATGGCGGAACTCTTGGCGGACCTCTACCGACAGTCCGGTAATAATGAAATGGCCCGCAAGTACTATGAAATATCTCTCGAAAGGGCGGTAGGAAGAATCCGCTCTGTTGAGGGGGTGGCCAGTCTGAGGGATAAGGATTAGATCAGCGGCTGTTTCTTTTACCTGAAGCGGGGTGGAAGGGTTAAATTTTTTATTTTGATTTGGAAGGTTTGGCTCTGTATTTGAGGGGAAAGATGACCAGAGGCTTTATCGCATTACTGATGTTTTATGCTTTGGCTGCCACCAGCAGTTATGCGCAAATGTATCAACCGGGGACCGAGGACGCGGCGCCAGCATCTGAATTGTTTCAGGCCTGTGGCTTTTGTCACGGTGATAGAGGGCAGGGGCGGCAGCGGCTCGATGCACCGGCGATTGCCGGATTGCAGGCCTGGTATGTTGAAAGGCAGTTGCACAACTTTGATCAGGGTATTCGGGGGGCACACGCCGAGGACTTGCCGGGTGCGCAAATGGATATTGTGTCGGGGATGTTTCGAAACGATGCAACCATCCGGGCTATAGCTGCCTATGTTGAAACTCTGGAACCTGGTGCTCCTCCCATGATGCGTGGTCAGGGTGCCAATGCGCAGCCTGAACCGACAGAGCGGCCCTTTGTCTGGAACTCCAAATACGCCTCTTTTGAAACGCCTGAGCCAGGTGATATTGAGGAAGGTAAGAAGATATACCAATCGGTATGTCTCGCCTGTCACGGCGGTAAGGCTTTGGGGGTAGAAAACCTTGGAACGCCGAAACTCACTGTACAGCCTCACTGGTATTTGGCGCGCCAGATGCAATATTTCCGTGACGGTATCCGTGGGGCAAATCCTCGCGATAATTTTGGTCTGCAGATGGCAGCAATGGCGCAGTTTCTCGAGGACGATCAAGCTGTTGCCGATGTGCTGGCCTATATTGATTCGCTCTAAGTCTTCCAGGGGAGAAAGGTTGTCGGCATGACATTCAGATTTGCATCAGTGATCCCCCTGCTAATAGTTTTATTTTCGCATTCGACTCCGGCTGAGACTTTGGCTGAACTCAAGTTGATCGACCCTTTGGATGAGGCGCATGGTTGGTGTGTAGACCTTTTTGCACATTTGACCGGTGCGCTGCCTATTGGCGGGTTCCAGGGGCATAGTTGCTTTTCCTATCCCGGCGGCGGAATGGCCAGTGGCCCTAATGAAGATGGGCCAGCTCTGGACCAGGGCTTTGATGCAGAAATGTTTTTGCAGGAGGGACGTATCCGCTTGGTCTATTTTGATGTTTGTATAACCTTGCATGAACAGCGTGTGGGTTCTTTTGTTGCAGCCGAACCCTGTAATGGCAGCGTTGCCCAGCGGTTTGAGCATTTGGGCACGGGGCAAATCGTTTCAGTCGCTGCCGTAGATCTCTGCCTGACCCTGGGGCCACGAAGTGTTACTGGTGGCGGGGGTAATCCGATACACCTGATTCGTAAATTGTCTTTTGAAAGCTGCGATAGTCAGATTGCCGTCCGGCAAACCTGGGAGTTGCGCTATAAGTATGAAGAGTCGGTTCCGACTCTGCCGCGGCCGTACTATTAAGATTTGATTGCAGACAAAAAAGAGGCCAGTTGGCCTCTTTTTTGTCACTGGGTTATTCGAAAATAACGCTTTGGTCGGAAAAATCGATCTGAATGTTGACTCGGCCTTCGTTCAGGCTCCAGCGTCGAATGGTATAGGTACGCAAGCCATTGGCATGCATTGGATCGGAATCGGCGATCTGACGCGCCTCTTCAAAGGAGTTGGCGCGAATAATGATCAATCCTGAAGCTGGTGCGCCAGCTTCCGGGTTTTCAGAACGCAAGCCCCCGGCGCCAAATAAAATTCCGCGTTTTTCCAGTTCTACCTGATGGGCCAGATGTGATGGCATATAGCTGGCAGCATCTTCGGCTCTTTCCGGCACGCCGGTAGTTTCTATTACATAGAGTGGCAGGCGTAGCGCGTTACTGGGCTGGGCGGTGAGTTGAGTGGCCCCGCACAGGCTGAATACTGAAAGAACAAATGTAAAAAAGATGTGGTTGGTTTTCATTGGAATCTTCCCCCGAAGAATAAGGTGACATTCTAGCCTTTAATGGAAGCGGGTTGGTTAAAATCATTCCTTAAGTCCAGCTTGGCCGATGAAGGCTAACTAGGCTATTCTGAAAGGCTGCGTGGCCTTTGGGGGTAAGTGTATGAACAATGCGGTTAAACAGCTCTTTTTATGGATGAGCCCTGTGTTTTTGTTGGGCTGTTCTGAGCGGACTCTGCTGGATAGTTCGTCTCCCGCGTCAGTTGAACAGGCCAGGCAGTTTTTGCAACAAGCCGAAGCAGAACTCGATGAATTGTTCTATCGTTCGGCCTTGGTCAACTGGGATTACGCGACCAATATTACCGAAGAAAATGAAGCCAGGGTGGCGCAAGTGGATGCCGAACTGACCCGAAAAATGGTGGATTTGGCCAACGCCACAAAAGAGTTCCAGGGTGTTGAACTCGCCGGGGACGAGCGGCGAATGCTGGATATTTTGAGTCGCGGTATTACTATCCCCGCGCCCTCGGTGGAAGGTGCAGCCGACCGGTTGGCTGAAATAAACACTCGTCTAGCCTCAACCTATTCCAAGTCAGGTATTGAGTTTGAAGGGCAGAGTGTCGCCCAGGATCAAACCGAGCTGCTGATGCGGACATTGGACAATCCGGAACAATTGGAAGAGGTCTGGAGCAAGTGGCGGCAGAGTACACAGGTGATGAAGCAAGACTATGCCGCGATGGTGTCAATTGCCAATCAGGGGGCCAGAGAGTTGGGTTTTGCCGATGTAGGCCAGATGTGGCGTTCCGGATATGACATGGATGCCGACGCCTTTGTGGCCGAGACTGATCGCCTTTGGGGACAGGTGAAGCCACTCTACAACCAATTGCATTGTTATGTTCGTGCCGAACTGAATGATAAATACGGCGATGCCGTGGTGCCTCTGGATCAGCCGATTCGCGCTGATCTGTTGGGTAATATGTGGGCCCAAAGTTGGGCGGCAATCTACCCCGATGTCGAGCCTGAAGGTATTGAGCAATCCGACAGCATCGACCTTGACTCGCTGTTGCAAAGCGCCGGTTACAGTGAGGTGGATATGGTAAAAACTGGCGAAAATTTCTTTTCTTCCCTTGGTTTTGCCCCTTTGCCGGAGAGCTTTTGGCAGCGTTCGCAGATTGTCAAACCCGAGGGCCGGGATGTGGTCTGTCATGCCTCAGCCTGGAATCTGGACAATAAAGAAGACATACGGATCAAGATGTGCACAAATGTCGACGCCACCGATTTTGTGACTATTCATCATGAGCTCGGCCACAATTATTATCAAAGGGCCTATAAGGATCAGCCTCTGATTTTTCGCGATGGTGCCAATGACGGTTTCCATGAGGCGATCGGTGATTTTATTGCCTTGTCCGTTACTCCGGAATATTTACAGCAGATAGGTCTGTTGCAGGATGTCCCTGGGGCCGAAGGCGATATCGGTCTATTAATGCAGCAGGCTCTTGGCAAGGTAGCATTCCTGCCCTTTGGGCTGCTGATGGATAAATGGCGCTGGCAGGTTTTTTCCGGAGAGCTGAGTCCGCAAGACTACAATAAGGGGTGGTGGGATTTACGACTGGAGTATCAGGGCGTCCGCCCGCCTAATGAACGCCCGGATGAGGCTTTTGATCCGGGGTCAAAATTCCATATTGCCAACAATGTACCCTACACCCGCTATTTCCTGTCTCATATTCTGCAGTTTCAATTTTATAAAAATGCCTGTGAAACCATCGATTGGAAAGGGCCTTTGCATCGTTGTTCCTTTTACGGCTCCGAGGAAGTGGGTGCTAAATTGCAGGCGATGCTCGAGCTGGGAGCTTCGCAGCCCTGGCAAGACACCCTGGAGCGTTTCACCGGCTCTCGGCAGATGGATGCCGGTGCAATGGTGGATTACTTTCAGCCTTTAATGGAATATCTGCAAACTGAAAATCAGGAGCGTCAATGCGGGTGGTGAATTTGAAGCGGTCGTTTGTGGGTAAAGCGGCAATATGTGTCATTTTGGGGTTGTGGTTTTTGGCCTGCCCAGCTTTGCTGGCGCAAGATTATAGCGATGCTCGCTATGCTCTTTACCGTACCTGGGCGCTGGCCCCACCAGAGTCGGATAGTGCCTTTAAAATCATTTCCTATATACCTGAGAGCTATTTGCTGTTTCTCTCCGACAGCGAGCCGGTGTCGGTATCCGGGCAGCTGTATCGACGTGCTCTGACCCAAGATGGTGTCGAAGTTCTGGTGCACTCCGAAGCTATATCCGACTTGAGCTTTCAGCGCTCTGTCGGGGATCATCAGGTCATCTTTAACGCCGATTATCTGTTGTGTAAGACTGTCGGGTGCTCGCCCAAGTTAGGCGTAGACTGGCTGGTAGCTCGAGGAGAGGCTTATCGTATAGTCGCCTCCAGCCAGAGTCTGATAACTCTGCGGGGAACCAGAAATGGTGAGGTGGTAGAGGGTTATGTACCTCGGTCAGAGTTGGATTATCTGACGCGTATTGGAAAAGTAACACGCGCTGATCAGCCTCAACCCAAATACCGGATTGATAAATACCTGGCGCCGGGTTTGGCCACAAGCTGTGGAGAAAGTCGTCAAGTGGGCGATCTTATCGAGCTTGATGAAGGTGACGATGTAGTTCGGGATATCGTCAAACTCATACCGGTTGCCGAGCTGGAAGGCGAAACTGGTCAGGAGCATTTAAAGGTTACCAGCACCTACGGTGGGCCGGGTTACGCTAATAGGTTTTATCTTTACCGAATACGAAATAACACTACTGTGCTCGCAGAGGATGAGGGTTATTTTGAAGTGGCGGCGGCATTCAAAATTGACTGTACCAGTCGTTCTGGCGGGGCTTATACCGAGAACTTTATCCAGCATATGACGCTGATGAATTCGAAAAATGTTTTTAATGGCCGAACCATTGCAAACGAAATATCCATGGACTACTTCGATACGCCGAGGAATTTGCGTGAGTTCACCGGCGACGCTTACATGATTAGCATTAACAAACCTGAGCATTTTCAGCGCGCGCTGGAAATTCTCACCAGCCGAATTGGTGATCGACAGCTCTCAGGCTATTTGCTCACCGAGTTAAACCGCAGTTGCCGCTCTGATATGAGAAATCCTTATTCACAAAGTGTCTGTGTGAGTTACGAGTATTAGCCGAATGCCCCGGAAGCCGGTGGGCAGCGGGATTATTCTGTATCTGTTCAATTGTTGTAGCTGCGTTTTCCTTGATAGGGATCAAGCCTTTATTTCCTGATATATATATTCTGAATCTAACTATATAACCGGGAGATAAAAATGAAATTGACAAGAGCTATGCGTGTTTTTTCTGGGGCCTTTTTGTTTGTGTTCAGTATCGTTGCGTTTGCGCAGGATGAAGTTCAGCAACTGGCCAATGAGTGGACCGCTGCCTATAACTCTTTTGATGCTGAAGCTTTGGGTGATCTCTATACTGATAATGCCCATCTCTACGTGCATGGTTCACCAATGGTCATCGGTAGAGAAGAGATTCGCGACTTTTGGGAGGCCGACTTTGGTGTCGAAAACCCCATGACGCTGCTGACAGTAACGCATAGTGTCGAGGGTTACGACATGATGCTGGTACACGGTAATTATCAGGTTGTTGACCGCGATACCGGTGCGTTACTGGGTTTTGGTCGCTTTGCACATATCTGGCACGATGTGAACGGCGATTGGAAACTGGATCAAGATCTTTGGAATCAACCCTTCGAAGAGTAAGGTGCTTTTTTGATGTGACAAACCCCGCAAAATTGCGGGGTTTTGTTTGTCTGGCCTATAGGCCGTACAGGTAAGCCAGATACCTGCCCTCTGAAGTTTTAGTCAATACTGCAGATAAATAATCACCCTTCGCCGTTCCTTGTGTGTCTAATAGTTTTGATGACGTTAATGTAATACGCATCGTCCTTGTGTATTCGTTAGAGTGTTTCTATCCGTTACGGCTGGTAAAGAATTTGTATCCCGGGTTTGGCTTGCTGCTTCAGGCTGCAAAATTTACTTCAAGGAACAAAGTGTTGCTTGGGTCAACAGCTCGTATAATCAGCTTCCCGGCTTAAATCTTTTACTTGCTATGCATCCTGAGTCCGACCAGTCTGAATCCGATTGTTTCTTCCGGATCGTTTTATGAACGAGCTTTTTGTGGATGCGGGCAACAGTTTTGTGAAGTGGCGACAGGTTCAAAGCCCGGCTTCCTTCTGCGCTTCGGTGGAGGCACCGGATTTTTTTGCCTGGATTGAATCGCAGCGGGAAAGTATTGATTTTGTAGTAGTAAGCAGCGTGCAGAGCGAAGCCTGGAACACTAAATTAAAAAGCCTTTGTGGCCAGATTGATTGCGGGTATTGGTTTGCCGAATCAGTGGCTGAGAGCAACGGATTGGTTTCTGCCTATATTCAACCCGACCATCTGGGCGTGGATCGTTGGCTGGCTATGCTGGCAATTTGGGTTTCATCCCAAAGTAGTTTTTTGCTGGTAGATTCCGGAACAGCAATTACATTGGATCTGGTTGATAATGATGGCAGGCATCAGGGGGGCTTTATCCTTCCGGGCTTTGATATGCAGCGACAAGCTCTTTTGGGCAAAAGCGAAAAAATTAATCATCAGCTGAGTGAATATGTCAGCCTGTCTCTGGATTATGGGCGTGATACCACTGCGGCTATAGAGAACGGTATGCTGGCCTCTATAGTGGCGCTGGTTGAAAAAATCATGTCCGATACAAACCCCTCTCCTGAGCAGCTGGTGTTTGCAGGCGGAAGCGGCAAAAAATTGCAGAAGATTATGGGCGGGACTGTTGGCAGTGACCTCGTGCTTCAGGGTTTGGAAATCCTGTGGCAACAATATTTGGACAAAGGGTTTAATAGATAAAGATGAAGTGGCTGGCACTACTGCTCCTGTTTGCCAATCTGGCAGTTTTTTTCTTTTTTCGTGCGGATCATAATCATGAGGCTGTGGTTGACTTGCCACGCCCCGTTGGTGCCGCTCGATTGATACTTATTGACGAGCTGAATTTTACCGAGCGCGATAGCTTGCGCCTGGATGATCCGGGGCCTCAGCCGGAAGCGGTTGTTCCTGCAATGCAGGATAGTTTTGACTTGATGCGACAGCCTCAGGTTACAGATCAGGTGATGGTTACGCCTGAAGCTCATGAACCTCTTGTTGAAGAACCGGACCCGGCTCTGGAAGGCATCTGTGATATTTTTCGGGCTGATGAGCCAGAGCTTTCCCGGTTGAGTGAGCGTCTTAAAGCCGCTGGTTTGAATCCTGATCTGGTTGAAGAGGTGGTCGAGACTCCGGGGCCGGTTATGGTCTATATTCTGCCATTCGATTCGGCTCGAGAGGCAGCCCTCGAACTGAATGTATTGCGTAGAGAGAATATTGAAAGTTTTATTATTGCCGACGGTGAACTCCAAAATGGTATTTCCGTTGGTGTCTTTAGTGCCGGACAGAATGCCATGGCGAGAGCGGCGCAAATTCAAGCGCTTGGGTACCAGACAGGCGAGTATCAATACAGTGTGGAACAGTCCCAATATGCCCTCTATCTACCCTCCCGGGAATTGGTAACTTTGGCTGAAGATTATTGGCATGAGCTCCAGACAGATTTCCCCTCAATGACCCGCGAGCAAAATTCCTGTTTTTAGGTTGCTTCGAAGCATAAGTTTCAATAGAATCCCGCCTCCACTGCGCCCAGCCACTTATTGGTTGGGCGGTTTGAGTAAAGCTGGTGTAGCTCAATTGGTAGAGCAGCTGACTTGTAATCAGCAGGTCGGGGGTTCGACTCCTCTCACCAGCTCCATCAAACTAGCCTTGGTGCTTGGGTGGAATAAGAATTTGTGTTTGGTGG
>JBFHKI010000028.1:0-13917 GCA_041595415.1 Pseudomonadales bacterium
CGCAGCTCGGCGATGTCGGGATCCACATGGTCGGAAAGCTCATTGGCCGTCGCGCCCTCCACCGGTTCATATTTAAATGCGCCGGCGCGGTCGATTTCGGCTTCGTCCATCCAGTCCAGCAAATATTCAAAGTCTTCTTCGGTTTCACCGGGAAATCCGACAATAAAGGTGCTGCGGATGGTCAGGTCCGGACAGGTTTGGCGCCAGGCTTTTATGCGTTCAAGCACTTTGCCGTCGTTTGCCGGTCTTTTCATGGCGCGTAATATCTTAGGGCTGGCGTGCTGAAAAGGAATATCGAGATAGGGCAGGATTTTCCCCTCAGCCATAAGAGGAAGCACTTCGTCCACATGGGGGTAAGGGTAAACATAATGCAGCCGTACCCAGATGCCCAGCTCGGACAGGGCATCGCAAAGATCGTAAAACTTGGTTTTGAGTGGGCGGCCCTGCCAAAAACCTGTACGGTATTTCAGGTCCAGACCGTAGGCGCTGGTGTCCTGGGATACTACCAGCAATTCTTTTACACCTGCGTCGACCAGCCGTTGAGCTTCGTCCATAACATCGCCAATTGGGCGGCTCAACAGGTCGCCGCGCAACGAGGGAATGATGCAAAAGCTGCAGCGGTGATTACAACCTTCGGAAATCTTCAAATAGGCGTAATGTCGCGGGGTTAATTTGATCCCTTGAGGTGGTACCAGATCGATTTTTGGATCGTGCCGATGCGATATGGGCAGGTGTTGATGAACAGCGCCGACAACACTTTCATATTGTTGGGGTCCTGAGACGGAAAGAATATCCGGGAAGTTGGACTGAATAAGGTCCTGATCTTTGCCCAGGCAGCCAGTCACAATAACCTTGCCGTTTTCGTCCATGGCTTCTCGAATGGAATCGAGAGATTCCTGCTTGGCGCTATCGATAAAACCGCAGGTGTTGACCACCACTACCCCGGCTTCCTGGTAGTCCGAGGCCACTTGGTAACCGTCCTGGCGTAGCTGGGTAATAATTCGTTCCGAATCCACCAGGGCTTTGGGACAGCCAAGAGAGACAAAGCCAACCTTGGAATTGGATTGAGGCGTGATAGTGCTGGTGGGTTTGTTCATGGCCGTGATTGTGCCTTTCCGGTGGTTGGCTGTCATTGTTAATCGTTTGAAATACTTGCGGTGCTCAAATTCGAGGCAAAAAAAAGCCCGCCTAGGGGGGGTGGCGGGCTTTAAAAGTCACAGATTCTAGGGGGGAGGAAGAAATCTGATCCTTGCGGGTTGAAAAAAGCTAAAAGGTCGAAGTCTCTAGAGAATGCAATCCGATCAAAATACCAAGATCGAATTCACTATCAACTTGACTTTGGTTGCTTTCCTCAGCCAACGAAGAGAATGATACGCAGCCTGCAGATATTCTTCCAATGGGATTAATTCATTTTCAAAATGAATTTCAGGAATATTGCTTTTGGCGGGCCAGAAATCCGTAAATGAGCGCTAAGTATAGGTGTTTATTGGGTTTAAAGTGAAGACATGACATAAAAATGTCGTGATTCGGTAACCTGCCTGTCATTTGGATAAGGCAGAGAATACCTGGATCGCATTTTTTCGTGATTGACCCAGATCGACAATAAGTTCGGGATAGTTTTCCGGTTTTTGACGGCGAAGCTTGTCCGGGTTGTGTAGCGCAGTGGCGGGCAGATGCGCCAGCTCGGGAACATAGGTTTTGATAAAGTGGCCCTGGGGGTCAAAGCGTAAGCTCTGGCTAAAAGGGTTGAAAATTCGAAAGTAGGGCGCGGCATCTGTTCCCGTAGAGGCGCTCCACTGCCAGCCGCCATTGTTCAGGACAAAGTCGCCATCGACCAAATGTTGCATAAAGTGTTTTTCGCCAAGGCGCCAATCAATAAAGAGGTTTTTGGTTAAAAACATGGCCGTCACCATGCGCAACCTGTTGTGCATCCACCCCTCTTGCCGTAACTGGCGCATGCCGGCATCCACAAAGGGTTGTCCGGTTCGGCCTTCGCGCCAGGCCTGAAAATCCTCCGGGCTTTGGCGCCAGCGGATTGTATCGGTTTTGCGTTGAAAGGCCTTGCCGCGAACGATCTCTGGATGGCTGTGAACAAGGTGGTTGTAAAAATCGCGCCAGGCCAGTTGACGGATCCATTCCTGCCCCCCGGATGATTTTTGTGCGGTCTGCAAACAGTGTCTGGCCGACAGAATGCCCAGGCTCAGGTAGGGGCTCAGGTTGGAGGTGCCCGGCTCTCCGGGAATGTCTCTCCGGGTAGAGTACCGGGGCAGGTGGTTTTTGATAAATTGATCCAGTTTGCGTTGGGCTGCGGCCTCACCGGCAGGCCAGTGTTCAGAGTCCGTTGTAGCGATGTTCTGAAAGGCCGCTTCGGGAGGGTCGGACGATATATTAAGAGAATCTTGTCTGGCGGGCGCGGGGAAGGTCCGCGGAGGAAAGCTCTGCACCTGGTTTATCCAGTTGCGAAAGAAGGGGGTAAATACCCGGTACATTTCTCCGCTACCGGACTTAACCAGGCCAGCGGGCAGGATCAGGCTGTCTTCGCACTTCTCGCTGTGTATTCCCGCGTGATCAAGAAGAGAAGTGCAGTAAAGGTCGCGTTCTTCTTCGTTTAATAGATATTCGCGGTTCCAGAAGACAGTTGAAACCTTATGAGCCCGGGCTTCTTCGGCTACGGTTTCAGCGGTGGAGCGATAATCGGTGCAGCGTCGAATCCGCAATGGTATGTTGAGTTTGGCCAGGTTTTCGCCCAGTAATGACAGGTTGCGCCGGATGAAATCGATCTTGATTTGAGCCATGTCATGGCGCAGCCATTGCTCAGGGGTAACAGTGTAGAGGGCGATTACTCGGGCCTTCTGGGTTGCGGCAAAGAGCGCCGTGTTGTCCAGAGTTCGCAGGTCGTTACGAAACCACATAAGAGCAACGGGGGCTGTATTGGGTCTTGGCTCTGGCATAAGGTGATTCTATGGCTAGTGTTTCGTGATGTGCAGCACAATATTTGTTAATGTGTCGCCCCCTTTAATGTCTCAATTTATCCTGGAGTACGCATGTCAGACCAAGAACAGCAACAGCCGCAGATGGATGCAAATAACCTCTATCGAGAAGAAGTTTTTACCGATCGCAGTGTTGGCACAATTCATGTCCTCACGCCGGTAACATCCAAGGGCGACCTCGATGGTGACAGGCCTTCAAAATTTCTGGGATCGGCACAAATGATGACTCCGGCTGGTCCACTGCCCTTGAATTTTGAAATTGAGGCTGCAGATTTAGGGGAAGCCTGCGACAAGTTTGCTGGCTACGCCGCCGAAGCGATGGAAAAAACCTTTAAAGAGTTGCAAGAGATGCGAAGACAGCAGGCCTCTTCCATTGTGGTTCCCGGTCAAGATGGGGCTGGCGGAATTCAGATCCCTTAAGCATTTTATCTTCTCCAGAGGAGAACAATAATTTCCAATTCGGCCAAGCGAGGGCTAACTGAGGTATATGGGTAAGGAACTCCAGCCAGTTCATAAACTGTCTCCCGGTGTTGACCTCAACGCTTATATTCAGAGTGTGTACAGCATTCCTGTGCTTACCCGGGAGGAGGAGCAGGAGCTGGCTGACGCCTATTTTCACGAGGATGATCTAGACGCAGCGCGTAAGCTGGTTCTGGCGCATTTGCGTTTTGTCGTGCATATCGCCCGCAGCTATCCCGGTTACGGCTTGCCCTTGGGTGACCTGATACAGGAAGGCAATGTGGGGCTGATGAAAGCGGTCAAGCGCTTTGATCCGGATCGGGGTGTGCGATTGGTATCCTTTGCCGTGCACTGGATCAAGGCCGAGATACACGAATATATTTTGCGCAATTGGCGCATTGTCAAAATTGCCACAACCAAAGCGCAGCGCAAGTTGTTCTTTAATTTGCGCAGTTCGAAAAAGGGGTTGGGCTGGTTAAGTCCGGAAGAGGCGGAGGCGATCGCCGAAGATCTCGGCGTGGAAGTGAAAGACGTCAAGCAAATGGAAGGGCGATTGGCCAACTACGATCTGGGCTTCGATGCGCCTGCAGACGCGGATGAAGAGGATTCTTTCCAGGCGCCGGTCTATTTTCTGGAAGACCAGAGCCAGGATCCGGCCAAGCTGATCGAACAAGACGATACCGAGTCGAGTAATACTGATGCACTTATCCGCGGTATTGAGCTGCTCGATGACCGCAGCCGGGACATAGTCCAGCGTCGCTGGCTGGATGAAGAAAAAGCCACACTGCATGAACTGGCCGATGAGTACGGTGTATCTGCGGAGCGTATTCGGCAAATCGAGGTGGCTGCCATGAAAAAAATTCGCAAACTTATTGAGAGTGAAGAGCAATAGTGCAACGTTTTCTGTTTATGGGTGCTCTCAGCGGGTTTCTTGCGGTGGCCTTTGGTGCTTTTGCCGCGCATGGATTAAGCGATAAATTGAGCCCGCATATGCTGGCCGTATTCAAGACCGGTGCCGAGTACCAGTTGAGCCAGGCGTTAATTCTGGTTGTTGTGTCTCTGTTATCTACCAAGTACCACCAGTCAAAGGCTTTGAAAATTTCGGCATGGGCCTTTGTTTTTGGCTTGCTGGTTTTTCCCTTTAGTCTTTACGCTTTGGCTCTGACAGGGATCACCTGGCTGGGAGCTATTACCCCTCTCGGCGGGCTCGGTTTTCTGGTCGGTTGGGCTTTTCTTGCCGTCTTTGCCTTTCAACAATACCAATCCTAAATAGAAAGCTTTATATGTCTGTTTTGCCCAGGCTGCAAATACGCCAAAAATCTATCCGCAGTTTTGCTGTTCGTGCCGGGCGGCTGACCGCCGGGCAAGAGAAATCCTTACAATTGGGGTGGGCTGATATAGGCCTCGATCTGGATGCTGGTCAAGAGGCTTTTGTTGCAGCATTTACGCGGGACGCGCCTCGGGTGTTGGAAATTGGTTACGGCATGGGGCATTCCTTGTTGGAGATGGCTGCGGCAGAGCCGGATAAGGATTTTGTCGGTATTGAAGTGCATTCGCCCGGAGTTGGTTCCCTGATACAGGGGGCATACGACACAGAAAAGGGCGAGCCAAGGCTGACAAACCTAAAAACCTATATGGCTGATGCGGTGGATGTCTTGCAGGAAGCCGTTCCGCCGAATTCCCTTTACCGTGTCCAGATTTATTTCCCCGATCCCTGGCACAAGAAAAAGCACCACAAACGCAGATTGATCCAGCCAGAGTTGGTGAAATTGCTTTCCAGTCGTTTGCAGCCGGGTGGCGTACTTCATTTGGCAACGGATTGGGAACCTTATGCCGAACATATGCTCGAAGTACTCTCAGAGGAAGCAAGCCTCAAAAACACTGTGGAAAATTATGCTCCTCGTCCCGCGTGGCGGCCTAATACCAAGTTCGAAAAACGTGGTCAGGGTTTGGGTCACAAAGTGCAAGACCTGATTTTTATACGGCAATCGTAATTTGCCTTTCCGGTGCGTATGATGGCGGCATCTAAATATGCGGCAGCCAAGTGTGGCTAACCGATAGTTTCGAATATTCGTGGAGGATGGATAGTGCATATTTTGCAAAAAATGAGTTTTAGTGTAGTGACTGTGGCCCTGTTGGCTGCCTGCGGTTCAAATGAGCCTGAAGCGCCAGCGGCACCTGCTTTGGATCTGTCTTCTGTTGAGGCCAAGGTTAACTACGCGCTGGCTTTCAACTATGTTGGTCAGCTTGAAGAAGGTGGTGTAGAGATTGATTCGGCGGCCTTTTTGGCTGGTGCAAGTGATGCGGTGAATGGTGCAGCCAGCCAGGTGTCCGATGAAGAAATGCAATTGGCCTTCCAGAGTTATCAGGCGCAACTGCAGGCGGAAGCGCAGGCTGAGCTTGCTGCTGCCGGTGCAGAAGCTCTGGTACGTGCAGAGGCTTTCCTTGCTGAAAACGCGACGGCTGAAGGAATTCAAATTACCGATTCCGGTTTGCAGTATCGAGTTATTACTGAAGGCGATGGCCCGATGCCAACTCTGGATGACGTGGTACGTGTTCACTACACAGGTACATTAATAGACGGCACTGTTTTCGACAGTTCAGTTGAGCGTGGCGAGCCCGTTGAGTTTGGCGTCACTCAGGTTATTCCAGGTTGGACCGAAGCTTTGCAAATGATGTCTGAAGGTTCCAAGTGGGAGATTTTCCTGCACCCTGATCTGGGATATGGCCCTTCAGGCGCGGGTGGCCTTATCGGTCCGAACGAAGTGCTGATTTTTGAAGTTGAATTGCTGGCGGCCTCTGTTGCAGCTGAGTAATCCGGTTTCTGGATAATAAAAAAGGGGCTTCGGCCCCTTTTTTATTGAATCGATTTTGTTGCTGCAAGGCTGTGCCTTGTTGGCGGATATCCCAGTTCGTTGTCCCGCTATCAGGCGGCTTTGCCTGGACGTGCGAACTGGAATACAGAGACGGCAATAAGGAAGATAAAAGCAATCAGGGTCCAGCCGGGGATGCTTATTCCGAGCAGTTGCCACTTTATTTCTGCGCAGCTGCCTTCGCCGAAAAACATGGCGGCTAAAATTTCCTGCATGGGAAAGTTGGTTTCGAACATCCAGTCCAGCGTCGGGCCGCAGGCAGGAATCTGATCGGCGGGCAGGCTTTGCAACCAGACTTGACGGCCGGAAATGCTCGCGCCCCCCAAAGCCGCCAGCGCGGTGAGCAGGGCGTAGACTTTTCTGCCCATGCCTTGGGGGTTGTGGATAAAAGCAATAAGCGCAATAACACCTGTGGCTATGGCAAAAATCCTCTGGGATACACAGAGTGGGCAGGGCAGTAGGTGCAATGTCTCCTGAAAGTAGAGCACAGCAATTAACATCATCAGTGCAGTAAAAATGGTAATAAGCAGATTGGTGATGCGAATGCTGGGTAGCGTCATGGCTAGTTCCTTGAATGCGGTGTTGAGTTGCTGACAATGTGTGTGTCTTGTCGAGCGTTTTCTTCGATGCGCCATTCTGCCACAACCTTCTGCATGCCGGCATAGAGGTTAGAGCAGTGCAAGTCAAAAAGGTGCGAATGCTGCCCAATCAAAGTGGCGGAATCTTTTAAGGGGTTTGCAAATTTCAGTCGGGTGCCGATGCGGTTGAGTGATTGCAAGGTAAATTCCAGATCCCCGTACTGTTCAAGCCAGCGACCTTTTTGCATATGGTCGAATACCCTTTTAGCTTGCTCGGGGAACAGGGGCCGGTACTCCCCCAGTATTTGATAACAATGGGTGGAAAAACGATCTATGGGTTCCTGCAACAGGGTTTTGTCCTCGCGGGATAGCAGATGGTCACAGTAGAGGTCGGTCACAATGCCAAGGTGGCGTGTCCAGGCTGTGGGTGTCTGAGACTTGAGCGCGGTTACTGCGGAGTGACTGTCACTACGGGCATCAATGCGGCGGTGTAACCGAATCCCTTGCTCTATCTGCTCTGGTAGCTCTCCCTTTAGCGGCCCCTTTACAAAGTCACCGAGGAAGCCGCCAACCATCAGGCCCTGATCGGGCCACGCCAGCGCCAGATGCCCAAGAAAATTCACAGGTTGCGGTATTGGTCAAAGTACTGTCGCAAATATTCGTCGAACTCGAGTTTGTCCCCGGATTCCATGCGGGACTGTTCGGCCAGAGACTGTTTGGCCAGTTCCGCCATGCGGGCTTGGTCCTTGTCGCTGATTTCAATATTTTGCAGATGCTGTGTTGCCAAGCTGGATTGTGCTTTGGTCCAGCCCTGGTAAGTTGTGCCTGCTTCCTTTATCTCTCTGAGAATACGCGCAGAGGGGGTTCGCTCCGGATCGTCCAGACTGAGCGCGTAGTGATTTACGGCTTGCGAGTATTTGTCAGTGTCAGTGGCCTGATCCAGCAATTCGGCGCTGTCAATAATAGAGCGGAATATCTCCCTGCCCCATTCCGTCAACGAGCTTTGGCTGCCATCGCCTTTATTAAGTCGCATTTGCGGATCGCGACCCTGATAAACCGCCAGCTTCTGGTTTTCTTGTACGGCGCGATATTCCCGATCGTCTGCCTTGGGGCTGGGGGTCAGAAGACAGGTAAGTAAAAAAGCTTCGGTAAAATAAATTTGCTGTTCAGAAATACCTTCTGCCGCAAATGGATTGAGATCGAGGCAGCGCACTTCGATATATTCAACACCTCGGGTTTTTAATGCTTTTAATTGAGTTTCGCCCCGACGCGCCGTTTGCTTGGGTCGAATGGTGCTGTAGAACTCGTTTTCTATTTGTAACAAGCCGGCATTCAGCTGTTTGTGTTCTCCCTGCTCGTCCAAGATGCCTATGGCTTCATACTCGGGTCGATTGGTGAGTATGGCTGTGCGTAGAATTTCGATGTAGTTATCCAGGCTGTTGTAGCAGACCGTCAAGTCATTCTGGGCATTGCTCTGGTAGCCCAGATCGCCCATGCGCAAAGAGGTGGCATAGGGTGAGCAAAGAGTGTGGCTGTCGTTGTTCAGAGGTTGTAGCTGATGTTCGCGCCCTTTAACAAAGGAGCGGCACACCGCTGGCGCCGAACCCATCAGATAGAGAAGCAGCCAAAGCCAGCGGCGGAAATTTCGAATAATGGCAAAGTAACCCTCGGTTTTGTATTCCTGCAAAGACAGCATGCTTCCGTCCTGACGGCGCAGGACATTCCACATGGCATCCGGTAGAGAGTAGTTAAAGTGTACGCCGGCGATAGTTTGCATCTTGCGTCCGTAGCGATGTCCAAGGCCGCGCCGATAAACCTCTTTCATATGGCCTATGTTGGATGTGCCGTAATAGGCGATGGGAATATCGCTGTCCTCGCCCAGTTGGCAGGGCATGCTGCCAGCCCAGAGAATCTCTTCGCCAAATTCCCGGCTGGCGCAGGCCAGGCCGAGGCGCAACTGCTGCATAACATCATTAATGGAATTTGATGGTTCGGTAATAAACTCAAGCAGTGCTTCGGAATAGTCCGTTGTAATGTAGGGGTGGGTCAGAGTTGACCCCAGTGTTTTGGGGTGCGGTTTATGAGAGATATGTCCGCTGCTGTCGACGCGCAATCCTTCGCGCTCCAGTCCGCGCAATATGGAACAAAATAACGGCAGATTTCTGGGTGCGCTCAGACTGGCGAGTCTGTTCTCGAAAGGAGTTTCAGTAAATGGCATATAGAAGGTTTTCCTGGATTTTGCTGGGCATTTTGCACCCCGAGTGCGTGACTATACAAAAATACGACTAAAGCTGTTGAATCCCCCGTTTTCAGACTGTGAAAGCCTTGTGACAAATGCTAACATCGCGCGAATTTTTTAGCTGGCCCAAAATGGGGGACCACCTTTGAAGCCAACCGATAGTAATAACCCTGAATATTTCCACAAGGTTGTGGACTGCCAATACGCCTGTCCGGCGCACACACCTGTGCCTGAGTACATCCGCCTGATTGCCCAGCGGCGTTACTCGGATGCCTATATGGTCAACTGGGAGTCCAATGTATTCCCGGGCGTGCTTGGACGAACTTGTGACCGCCCATGTGAGCCTGCATGTCGTCGAGGCCGTGTAGAAGAGGAGCCAGTTGCAATCTGTCGCCTCAAGCGCGTTGCCGCCGATTACAAAGATGACGTCAAGGCGCGGATGCCCGAAATCCCGGCCAAGAACGGCAAAAAAGTTGCCTTGATTGGTGCCGGCCCGGCTTCCCTGACGGTAGCCCGGGATTTGATGCCTTTGGGCTACGACATCGATCTTTACGACGAAAACCCCAAAGGCGGCGGTTTTATGCGCAGCCAGATTCCTTCGTTCCGTTTGCCTGAGCGTGTTCTGGACGAAGAAGTCGGTTATATCCTCGATATGGGTGTGATACAGCACTTCAATACCCGTGTTGAGAGCATGAAAGAGCTTCTCGAGAAAAATTACGATGCCGTGTTTGTTGGTACCGGTGCACCTCAAGGCCGCGATCTGGATATTCCCGGCCGTCAGGAGTGCGACGCCAACGTCCATATTGGTATCGAGTGGTTGGCCAGCGTGGCTTTCGAGCATACCGACAAGATTGGCAAGAAAGTGGTAGTTCTCGGTGGCGGTAACACCGCTATGGATTGCTGCCGAACCGCCCGCCGACTGGGTGGTGAGCAAGTTACCGTTTCGGTTCGTTCCACCTATGAAGACATGAAAGCCTCGCCATGGGAAAAAGAAGATGCCATGCGTGAAGGTATTCCCTTTGAGTGCAACACCACACCAAGGGAATTCCTGCACGAAAACGGCAAATTGGTCGGTATTCGTGTTGACCGTGTAGAGTCGGTTTACGACGAAAACGGCAAACGTTCACTGAAACCAACTGGTGAGACGCTGGACATTGAATGCGATGACGTTATCTGTGCCGTTGGCCAGGTTGGCGCCTTCCCCTGGATCGAAAAAGATATAGGTATCGAGTTCGATAAATGGGGCATGGCCGTGGTTGATCGCACCACCTTCCAGTCAAGCCGCAAAGAAGTTTTCTTTGGCGGTGACGCCGCTTTTGGCCCGGCCAACATTATTACCGCCGTGGCTCAGGGGCATCAGGCCGCTGTATCGATTGACCTGTTCTGTAATGGCAAAGCCTTGGAAGAGCGCCCGGCTCCTGGTGTCAAAACCTTTGGCCAGAAGATGGGTATTCACCAGTGGAGCTACGATAGCGCCGTGGAAACCGACGTGCGTTACGCCGTGCCTCATCTGGATAACAGTGTCGCCCTTGCGGACCGCAAGGCCGAGGTGGAAATTGGCTACGATCAGGAGCTTGCCTTCAAAGAAGCTGAGCGCTGCCTGAACTGTGACGTGCAGACCATCTTTACCGAGAGCAAATGTATTGAATGTGACGCCTGTATGGACATCTGTCCGACAGACTGCATCAACTTTGTCGAACCCGTGGAAGACGAACAAGAGCTGCGTGCCAACCTGATCGTGCCAGCCAAAAATCTTGATCAGTCACTCTATGTTTCCGGCGATCTGAAAACTGGCCGCATTATGGTCAAGGACGAAGACGTCTGTTTGCATTGCGGTCTTTGTGCAGAGCGCTGCCCAACTGCCGCGTGGGATATGGAGAAATTTATTTATACCGTGACTAAAGCAGGGCAAGCCGCATGACCAAGCCTAAGAATGTAACCGGGCTAAACGACTTTGTTGTCAAATTTGCCAACGTAAATGGTTCTGGTTCTTCCAGTGCCAACCACATGTTCGCCAAAGCGGTTTTCCGCATGGGCATTCCCGTCAGTGCGCGCAACATCTTCCCTTCCAATATTCAGGGGCTGCCAACCTGGTACGAAGTGCGTATCAATGAAAATGGCTATGTAGGTCGCCGTGGCGATAGCTGTGATCTGATGTGTTCGGTTAACCCCGAGAGCATGCCCAAGGATGTGCAGGAAGTTACCCCTGGTGGATACTTCCTTTACGACAGCACCAAACCTCTGGATTTGCGTCTGATTCGCAACGATATTAACTATATCGGTGTGCCTCTGACCGAGATGACCAACCGCGAATATCAAGATCCGCGCCAGCGTCAACTGTTCAAAAACGTAATCTACGTAGGCGCTATTGCCGCCCTTATCAATCTTGAGTTTGAAGTTCTGGCCGGTCTGGTTTCCGACCAGTTCAAGGGTAAAGAAAAGCTTATCCAGCCAAACATCCACGCTTTGGAGCTGGGCTTTAACTTCGCTAAGGAAAACTTCAGCTGCCCGCTGGATATTCGCCTTGAGCGCCGCGATCTGGTCAGTGACATGATCTTTATCGACGGCAACACCGCCTGTGGTTTGGGTGCGGTTTACGGCGGCGCTACAGTTTGTGCCTGGTACCCCATTACGCCATCTACCTCGGTTGCCGAGGCCTATCAGAAGTTTGCCGGTAAATACCGGATAGATTCTGAAACGGGTAAAAAGAACTACGCTTCCGTACAGGCCGAGGATGAACTCTCGGCTATGGGTATGGTTATCGGTGCCAGCTGGAATGGCGCGCGTGCCTTTACCGCCACCAGTGGTCCGGGTGTTTCGCTGATGAATGAATTCCTCGGCTTGGCCTACTTTGCCGAAGTGCCTGTTGTGTTGATCGATGTTCAGCGCGCAGGTCCATCGACCGGTATGCCGACCAAGACCCAGCAGTCCGATGTGTTGATTTCGGCCTACGCGTCCCACGGTGATACCAAGCACATCCTGCTGTTCCCCTCGGATCCAAAAGACTGCTTCGATCAGACAGCTCAGGCTTTTGATATTGCCGAGCGTGTTCAGACGCCGGTAATCATGTTGACTGACCTCGACTTGGGTATGAACGACTGGATTTCCGAGCCGCTGAATTGGGACGACAGCTACCGCTACGACCGCGGCAAGATCATGACAGCCGAAGAGCTGGAAGCGGGTAAAGACTTTGGTCGTTACCTCGATGTTGACGGTGACGGTATACCCTACCGGACCTATCCGGGAACCCATCCGGAACGCGGTGCTTACTTCAATCGCGGAACCAGCCGTGATGAGTACGCCAAATACACCGAAGACGGTGCCGCCTATGTGCGCAATATGGAACGACTGGTCAAGAAGTTCCGCACCGCACTGCAGTACACACCACAGCCGGTGATTACCGAGCGCGGTACTGACAAAACCTACGGTGTGATTCATTTCGGCACCACACGTCCGGCGCTGGAAGAAGCCATGGATCGCGTTAGCGAACAGGGTTACCAGCTGGATGACCTGCGGTTGCAGTCTTTCCCTTTCCACGACGAAGTGGCCGAATTTATCGAGGCACACGACTACGTTATGGTGGTTGAGCAAAACCGCGACGGACAGATGCGCAGTTTGTTGATCAACGAGCTGGAAATTGATCCGAAGAAACTCTTGCCGGTACTGCATTACAACGGCACACCCATCAATGCCACCTTTATTGCCGACACCGTTCTCGATTATGTCGGCGAAGGCAAAGTAGAGCCTATCCGCAAAGACAGCGTACAGGCGGGGAACTAATTAATGAGCTTTATCAAACCCAAATTTCGTCACCCGAACCTGCCATCCAACCGTATCGGCCTGACCGAAGCGGCCTACGAAGGCGCCATCTCGACACTCTGTGCTGGCTGTGGGCATGACTCCATCAGTGCCGCCATCGTGCGTGCCTGCTGGGAGCTGGATCTGCCGCCGCACCAGGTAGCCAAGTTGTCCGGTATTGGCTGTTCGTCAAAATCGCCAACCTATTTCCTGAATCAGGCCCACGGTTTTAACACGGTCCACGGTCGTATGCCTTCAGTGGCAACCGGCGCCAATGTGGCAAACCGCGACCTGTTCTACTTCGGTGTTTCCGGTGATGGCGACTCGGCTTCTATCGGTATGGGCCAGTTTGCCCATGTGGTACGCCGCAACCTGAATATGGTGTATGTGGTTGAAAACAATGGTTGTTACGGCCTGACCAAAGGTCAGGACTCCGCCACTCAGGACAAGGGTTCAGCCAGTCGTAAAGGTTCACCAAACCCTTACAGCCCAATCGATTTGGTCGGTGTTGCCCTACAACTTGGCGCCACCTTTGTTGGCCGTAGCTTCTCCGGCGACAAGCAGCAACTGGTACCTTTGATCAAAGCGGCCATCATGCACAAGGGTTTTGCCCTGCTGGATGTGGTTTCACCCTGTGTAACCTTTAACAACCACGCCGGTTCGACCAAAAGCTACGACTACACCCGTGACCATGTGCAAACTGGTGTGATTATGGATTTTGTCCCGGCTGCGGAAGAAATTACTACCCAGTACGATCCGGGTACCACCCAGGAAATAACCCTGCACGACGGATCGGCTATTCATCTGCACAAAGCCGAGAGTGACTACGATCCAACCAATCGTCAGGCTGCGATCAACAAGGTTCAAGAGTACAAGGATCAAGGCAAGATCCTGACCGGTCTGATTTATCTGGACGAAGAAGCGGCGGAATTCCATGACATGATGGGCTCTTCCGAAACGCCTTTGAACAAGATGGATGA
>JBFHKI010000029.1:0-13456 GCA_041595415.1 Pseudomonadales bacterium
AATTGGGAATATATCTGGACAGGGATATCCAGGCCGAACCCCTTCCGCCCAGAATATTGTTAAGCAATTCTCCGCGTCAGGCTGATATGGCTACGATCAAAATTGATGGCGGCAAGAAACAGAAAATTCGTCCCGGCGATATCCTCGGAGCCCTGACCGGCAAGGGTGGTATTGAGGCTGCAGAGGTGGGCAAAATAGATATCGCCGACAATTGGTCCTATGTGGCTGTAGCTCGTCCCAAAACCAAATCCGCTCTGACCAAGCTGAGCCAGGACAAGCTCAAGGGTAAATCCTTTCGGGTGCGGCGTCTTTAGACTTCGATCAGTCCGCTTTTAACTCAAAAACTACCTGAATATTGTCATTGAAACTGAGCTGGTCGGGAATGTACTGGCCAGATGAATCGGCGGCAAAGCTTTGGGCTCTCATCAGGGATGCCTCCATTCTCACGGGAGTGCTATAGCTGCTTTGGTAGTTGATAGAGATAACATCACCCAATTCCACGCCGTAGGCCTCTGCTAATAGTCGCGCCTTTTCTTTGGAGTCTTCAATAGCCAGCTCTCTGGCCTTGGCCATGGCTTCGGCTTCTTTTGAGGTGCGGTACTCGATTTGGTTAATGCCGTCGATTTTTTGTTCCAATGCAGCGTCGAGGAAGGCATTGAGGCGATCGAGATCGGCAATTTCTACCTGAATACTACGATTGGCAAAGTAGCCTAGAAATTCCTGCTGATTATTGCGGTAGTTGTATCTGGGGGAAATGGATATCTGTCCGGCGGTGAGATCGTCCTGTCGGAGGCCAACCTTTTCCAGAATACGGATAACTTCGTTGACGCGTTCATCAACGATATTTTTGGCTTCGGCGCTGGTTTGAGCGAGAGCTTGGGCAGAAAGGTGTACCCGCGCCATATCTGCTTCAACCTCGGTTTCCCCTTGGCCTGAGACACTTACTTGCCGAATCAGAGTATTTTGCGTGATATTCAGTCCAGGCTGGGCGAGGCTGCTGCAACTGATCAACCCCAGTAATGAAATGACAAAAAAAGTGCGCATAGTTATTTCTCTTGGCAATCTGGTTAAGTTGGATATTTGTGTGGTCAAGGAGTTCACTCGCTTTTCGGTTTTTTCATCTGTTCCGGACTCTGATGCGCTCTGGGGTGCGCCTTGTCATAGACTTTGGCCAGGTGCTGGAAGTCGAGATGAGCGTAAATCTGTGTAGTGGAGATATTTGCGTGTCCCAACATCTCCTGCACACTGCGCAAGTCGCCGCTGGATTCAAGCATATGACTGGCGAATGAGTGTCGCAATAAATGGGGGTGTAAGCGCTGTTCGCAGCCTTGATCACGGCCCAGCTTTTCCATGCGCAATTGAACCGAGCGGGTGCTGAGCCGTTTGCCGGTTTTGCCGACAAAGAGCGCTGTCTCATCCATTTTGACCAGGTCTGCGCGCAAGGGCAGCCAATCCTTTATGGCCTGAATTGCCATAGAGCCCACAGGTACGACACGAGTTTTACTCCCTTTACCCAATGCGCGGACTTCGGCTCCGCGCAGATCAATATCTGCCAGATCAAGTGCGCATAGCTCGGCTACCCTGAGACCCGATGAGTAGAGTATTTCCGCCATAGCGAGATCCCGTTGGGATATCCAGTCCAAACTGCTGCCGCTGGTTTTGAGTGGTTTTTTCAGTAACTGCGCAGTCTGGTCTGTATCCAATACCTTTGGCAGCGGGCGTGGCAGTTTGGGTGCGCTGACACCAGAGGTTGGATTTATTGAACACCAGCGCTGCCTTAGACCGTAGTTAAAAAAACTGCGCAAGCTGGATAGCCAGCGTTGCAATGTGCGCGGAGAAAGACCTTGATGGCGTAGAGCTGACAGAGCCTGACGGACCGCCAATATATCAATCTTGGCAATGTCTGCCTGGCAGTCCGGATCGAGGTTTTCCTCCAACTTGATCAGGTCGCGTCGGTAAGCGGCAAGGGTGTGTTCAGAATAGTTGCGTTCTGTACGTAGATATTGGATAAATCGATCGAGTGCTTCCGGAAACCGGCAGCTCACGGCAATTTCTCCTTCACTATTTTCTTTCCAGATGTCGGTTGAGCAAAATTGACAGGACTGAGGCAATAAACTGGATAAAATCGGTTGCCATATCGCTTTGGAAGCGGGTCTCTTCAGAACTGCCAAGCAGTAGATAGGAAGCGCTGCCAATATCAAGTTTAAGGAGAGCGATGGATGTGATGTTCTGCAGGCTTTCCGGACTAAAGTATTCACTCAGTTTGGCCGGAATTCGGCCGACGTAGATATCCAGATTAAAGATGTCTGATCGCATTTGTTGCAGGCTTTCAGCGGGTAAAAACTGGCTGAGGGGTAAATTGGTATCCTCCAGCTCTTGCGGTAAAAGTAACTGCATTGCATCCAGGCCGAACTCTTGGCGTATCAGGTTATCGAGCGCCGTGACCAGTAAATTGCCGTCTTGTGCGGTGATTAATTCCAGAGTCAGAGTCTGCATTTTCTTCAGCAGATCGTGATTCGCTGCGGCTGTCTGGGTCAGTTCGCTAACCTGCGACTGATTGGCTTTCTGGCTCTCACGCAATACCTGAACTTGGCGTTCAATCAGAGAGGTTGCACCACTGGTTTCGTGTGGGAAGTTGAGTTTGGTAAAAAGATCCTGATGATCCAGCAGGAAATCGGGGTTGTCGAGCAGGTAAGATTTGACTTCCTGAGGAGTGAGAATTTTTTCTGCAGTTTCAGTCATCAGATACGTGTTTGTCCGTGGAAAACGCTTGTGGCTGGCCCGCTTAGTTTTACAGCCTGACCAGGCCCCGCCCATTCGATTTTCAGTTTGCCCAAGGCAAGGTTAACGGTCACTGGGCTGTCGAGCAAGCCGTTATTGATTCCCGAGATCGCGGCAGCACAAGCGCCGGAACCACAGGCCAGTGTTTCACCAGCGCCTCGCTCGAAAACCCGCAAGCTGATCTCATGGCGGTTCAGGATCTGCATAAAACCGACGTTGACACTTTCCGGGAAGTTCGGGTGATTTTGCAGCAGCGTGCCGATTCGCTCGACTTCGGCTGTTTCGGCAGAATCCACCTCTATTACAGCATGTGGATTTCCCAGAGAGACCAGCCAGAACCCCAGGGATTCATCAGCAATACGGAGACAAATTTTTTCTCCATTGGCCGGAACTTCGGAGGCTTTATAGGGTATCTGTTCAAAAGCAAATTCCGGAACTCCCAAAATGGCCGTGTAAGTGTGGTCGGCATTGACGAGCAGTTCCATCTTGCCTGCTTTGGTTTGAACGCGGATATTTTTTTTGCCGGTCAACTTGCGATCGTAGACGTACTTGGCGAAGCAGCGCGCGCCATTGCCACATTGATTCACTTCCGAACCATCCTGATTGAATATTCGGTAGTCAAAGTCAACATCCGGACTTGAAGGCGGCTCGACCAGAAGGATCTGGTCACAGCCTATGCCGGTATGACGGTCAGCCATTCTTTGCGCCCGCTCCGGAGTCATTTTTAACGGACGGGTAATAGCGTCGAGCACGATAAAATCGTTTCCCAGAGCGTGCATTTTGGTGAACTTCAAGGCGGGTTTTCGCGACGCCATTTTAGTTCACCCTGTAGCGGAGTTTTGCATGCCGAAAAGGGTTAGAGGACATGCTCGCCTCGCAATAAATCCGCGATACTTTCGCGTTCCCGCACCAGGTGACTGTTTTTGCCGTCGATCAGTATTTCGGCGGCGCGGCCACGGGTGTTGTAATTGGAACTCATCACAAATCCGTAAGCTCCGGCGGTATGCAGCGCCAGAAGGTCGCCTTCGGCTATGTTGAGTTTGCGCTCTTTGCCGAGAAAGTCTGCACTCTCACAGACTGAACCTACCACATCCCAAAGTTGGGTATCACCGCTATCGCGTTGCACAACTTCAGTGATATTCATCCATGAACTGTAAAGTGCCGGGCGGATCATATCTGTCATAGCGGCGTCGACTACGGCAAAATTTTTGGCTTCAGCCGGTTTGAGAATCTGTACGCGGGTAACCAGAATACCGGCATTGCCGGCAATGGACCGGCCAGGTTCAAAAATCAGCCGCTGTGGTCGCGTTCCCATGCGGGCTTTGATGGCGGCACAGAGCTCGGCGGGAGAGGGTGGGGTTTCATTATCATAGGTGACACCCAGTCCGCCCCCCAGATCCAGGTGATGGATGGTAATACCACGGCTTTCAAGCTGGTCTACCAGATGTAACACCCTGTCCAGGGCGTCAAGAAAGGGGTCCAGTTCGGTTAGCTGTGAACCAATATGGCAATCGATACCCCGTATCTGCAAACCTTCCAGCTCGGCGGCGCGACCGTAAATCTGTAAGGCATCCGATATGTCGATGCCAAACTTGTTTTCTTTGAGGCCTGTGGAGATGTAGGGATGGGTTTTGGCGTCCACATCCGGATTTACTATTATGGATATTGGGGCAACCCGACCTTGTTCCAGTGCTACCCTGTTGAGCAACTCCATCTCGGACGTCGATTCGATATTAAAGCAGTGCACTCCCACTTCCAGAGCGCGTCGCATATCTTCAGCTGTTTTCCCCAGTCCGGAAAATACCACCCGGGAAGGGTCTCCGCCCGCAGCCAGTACGCGTTCCAGTTCGCCGCCCGAGACAATGTCAAAGCCGCTGCCAAGTTGGGCCAAAACCGACAAAACTCCCAGATTACTGTTGGCTTTTACGGCATAACAGATCATATCTTCGGCGGACAGACACTCGGTCCAGACTTGATAGTGTCGGGTGAGTGTGGCCTTGCTATAGATGTAGAGCGGAGTGCCGTACTTTTCAGCCAACTCAGCTACCGGTATATCTTCGGCGTATAATTGACCCTGGCGATATTGAAAATGGTTCATTGGGTATCGTCTTGTTTATCCGTTAGTGCGTTCTTGCATGGCCGGCTGTTCATCTGGGTCATCCGGAAGGTATAAAGGGCCTTTTTGTCCACAGGCGCTGAGATTCAGCGCGCATATGCTGACAAACAAAAGTAGAATTGCACTGCGCATAGTCGTTCTTTGATTGAATAGGTCGCGACTATACCAAATAGTGCCTCTATATCCGCACAATTGATGATAAAACACGGCTACTTTTGCGCTTTCACCGGGTGGTATTTCTGCCCTGGCGTTGGCAAAGTGGAGCACTTGAATTAACCCCGGTTTATCGTGTTATGACAGAGACAGAATTTGTCGAAATTTCGGAAAATATTTTTGCAACAGTTGAGGAGTGGTTGGAAGACTCTGACTTGGATCTCGATCTGGAGGCTGGCGCAGGTATGTTGACCATTCGGTGTGAAGAAAACGGCTCACAAATTATTCTCAGCCGGCAAAGAGCTGTGGCCGAAATTTGGGTTGCCGCTATCTCGGGTGGTTTTCACTTTTCCTGGCAGGGCAGTGACTGGATTTGTAAGACCGGTGAAAACCTGACGCAGTTGCTGAACAGAGTGCTACTTGAGCAGGCGGGTGCGGTGCCGGAACAGGAGTTGGTTTTAAATGATTGAAGAGACCGTGAGCCCAAAAGCTGGTGAAAAGTATTTGGTGTATGGCCGCCCTTGGTGCGGTTATTGTTCGGGTGCTCTGTCACTACTGGACCGCCTCGGGTTGGAATATGAGTACATCGATATTCGCGCCGAGGGTATCAGCAAGGAAGATTTGGCTGAAAAGCTGGGGCGTCCGGTTTATACCGTGCCGCAAATACTCAAGGGTGAAGAGTATATCGGCGGGTATACCGATCTGGTCAGCTACCTTAAAGTCTAGACTTTACCCTTTTGAGGGCCTCGGCAGCGGCTTTTGCTACCTGTGCAGGTGCTGTGCCTCCCAAGTGGTCTCGGGCGCTGACCGAACCATCCAGTGTCAAGTATTCAAAAACATCGTTTGCCACCAGCGGGCTCAGCCGCTGTAACTCTTCCAGCGAAAGTTCGTGCAGCTCACACTGCTTCTCAATTGCATTGGCAACGGCCAGTCCCACAACCTCGTGTGCATCCCTGAAGGCCAAACCTTTACGCACCAGGTAGTCAGCTAGATCGGTGGCGGTAGAAAAGCCAAAGGCCGCTGCGGTACGCATCTTGTCGGCTTTGGGCGTAATGGCGGGGATCATATCGGCAAAGGCGCGCAGGCAATCGCCCAGAGTATCCACTGCATCAAACAGAGGTTCCTTATCTTCCTGGTTGTCCTTGTTGTAGGCCAGGGGCTGTGATTTCATCAGGGTTAGCAAGCTTATCAGGTGACCATAAACCCGGCCGGTCTTGCCGCGGACCAGTTCCGGTACATCAGGGTTCTTCTTCTGCGGCATGATACTGGAGCCGGTACAGAAGCGATCCGGCAGATCAATAAAATCGAACTGGCTGGATGTCCAGAGCACAAGCTCTTCACTCATACGTGACAGGTGCATCATGCACAGACTGGCAGTGCTGCAGAATTCGATAGCAAAATCGCGATCACTCACGGAATCCAGAGAGTTTCGGCTAGGTGCATCGAAGCCCAGCTGTTCTGCAGTTTGCTGGCGATCTATGGGGTAGGTTGTGCCGGCCAGTGCGGCTGCTCCCAGAGGCGAAACATTCATACGTGCCCGGCAGTCCTGCAGGCGCGAATAATCCCGTTCCAGCATTTCGTTCCAGGCTAGTAAATGATGGCCAAAAGTAACGGGCTGGGCGGTCTGCAAATGGGTAAATCCCGGCATGATGGTCTGGCTGTTGGTCGCGGCCAGTTGAATGATGCCGAGTTGCAAGCGGCTGATTTCTGCGGAAATCCGGTCGATCTGATCACGCAGCCACAATCGGATGTCCGTTGCTACCTGATCGTTTCGGGAGCGGCCGGTGTGCAGTTTTTTGCCGGGTTCGCCAATGATGGCGGTAAGTGCCGCTTCAATATTCATGTGCACATCTTCGCGACTGACAGACCATTCGAATGCGCCGTTTTCTATGTCGGACTGGACCTGTGCCAACCCTTTTTCAATAGATTCGAGCTCTGCTGCCGTCAAGATGCCCTGATTGGTGAGCATGCGGGCGTGGGCAAGTGAGCCTCGGATATCCTGTGCGGCCATTCTTCTGTCAAAGGATTCGCTCGCGGTAAAACGTTCCACAAAGGCATCTGTGGGTTCGCTAAAACGACCACCCCAGAGCTTGTTTTCGGAATCGGTTTCTTTGCTCATTATTGCCAAACTCGTTTATATGGTTAGATTGTGGCGGGCCAGAACTGGTACATGCTGGTATTAACCCGGCCCAAAGGATTTATTATAACGTTAAGATGCCGAAAAGCCGGAGAGATAAATTGAATTCCAAAACCCCCGAGTCGCACAAACTCGCCCAGCACTGGTTGCCCGACCTGTGCCGGACCGAGGCGCTTTTCTGGGTGACACTGCTTTCTGTCGTTCTGGCAATTATTCTCGAGCTGCTGATACGCGGGGCCAATTTCAGTTTGGTCGGCTTCGGGCAGAGGGCTCTGCTGATTTTGTGGATGGTGCTTATTGGTTGCTTGCTGGCCTGTTTGATTCGCCGTATTTCTGTTGATTGGGCACTCTGGCAAGTGGTTCTGGCGGTTATGGCAGGTATCCAACTGGCGGGTTTGCTCGGTGCATGGGGGCAGAGCCTGGTGACGGGAGCGCCCCTGCTGGATACCATCGTGCCAAGTCAGCTCTTGTCCGCGCTTATCGGATCGGTATCTCTGAGATTTTTCTATCTGCAGTATCAGGAGCGTCAAAGAGCCGAGCGCCTGAAGCAGGCTGAGTTTGAGTTGTTACAGGCGCGTATCCAGCCGCATTTTCTTTTTAATACCCTGAACTCCATTGCCTCTCTGATTGTTACCAAACCGGAACAGGCCGAAACCGCAGTTTTGGATTTGGCGGACTTGATGCGTTCCAGTTTGCGAGCCGGGCAAAAGCTTATTCCTCTATCGGAGGAAGTGGATCTCTGCGAAAAATATTTAAAGATTGAAAGTCTACGTATGGGTGATCGCTTGCGCTGGAACTTTGTGATTGCCCCGGAAGCCAGAGCGGTCAAAATCCCCTCTCTGAGTTTACAGCCTATTGTCGAAAACGCCGTGCTTCATGGAGTTTCAAAAATAACTCAGGGCGGCACTATCAATCTTGAGGTGTCGATGGAGCCAGGTAGCTTACAGGGGGTGCCTCGTCTCTGCCTGAAAATACAGAATCCTGTACCGGATGAGCCTGCCCGGCAGGGTAATAAATTTGCGCTCAAGAATGTGGTTGAGCGGCTACAGATTTGCGCTGTGGGCCCCGTCAAGTTCGAATCCGGGCAGAGAGATGGAATCTACACCCTGCAGGTCAGTATGGTGCCCAATGAATCCTGATCGCTCAGTAATTATTCTCGACGACGAAGAGCCTGCCCGGCAGCGTCTGCAGCGTCTGATCGAGCAGTTGGATGGGTATACTCTGGTGGCCTCCTGTGCGGACGGGCTGGAAGCCATTGGCAAGATAGAGGCTCTTAAGCCGGATTTGGCTTTGCTGGATATTTCTCTGCCCGGTATTAGTGGTATAGATGTTGCCAGACATATATCCGGCTTCAACAAAGCGCCTGCAATTGTGTTTTGCACAGCTCACGATGAATACGCAATTGAAGCCTTTGATGCCGGTGCGGTAGGCTACCTTATGAAGCCGGTTCGGCTGGAAAAGCTGGGTCGCGCTCTGGCCTCGGCCAGTCGGATCAGCAAGTTGCAGCTCAGCCAGTTGTCCGGGATTCAGCCCGCAGTGAGTGCACCAGTAGAGCGGGAAATGCTCCGGGTTAAATCCCAGCGCGGTATTCAACTGATACCTGTGGATGAAATTTCCTGTTTTGTCGCCGAAGGAAAATATGTCACGGCCAGACACCTTCAGGGTGAAAGCATTCTGGAAGAAAGTCTGAATCAATTGGAAGAGCAGTTTTCTCACGCCTTTGTGCGTTGTCATCGTTCAACTCTGGTGCGTATAGCTGCGATTCAGGGGCTGGATCGTTGTGCCGACGGGGCTTCCTTTCTCCGGTTACAGGGGCAAGAGGAAAGGGTTCCGGTTAGCAGGCGTCATATACAACATATTCGCAGCATTCTGCTGCAGGATGCGGATAGAAGCTAAAGATTTGCTAAGATGCGCGCGCCTATCCGGAGTAGTAGATGAGAACCCTGAAAATTGCCACAAGAGAAAGTCCCCTGGCCATGTGGCAGGCAGAGCATATTCGCACCCAGTTACAAGGTGCCCACCCCGGCCTGAACGTCGAGTTGTTGGGTATGACCACTCGGGCCGACCAATGGTTGCAAACCCCGCTGGCCAAAATTGGCGGCAAGGGATTATTTGTCAAAGAGCTTGAGGAGGCCATGTTACGCGGCGATGCCGATATGGCTGTGCACTCCATGAAAGATGTGCCAATGGAGCTTCCCGAAGGTTTGGTACTGCAGACCATCTGCGAAAGGGAGAACCCCACGGATGCCTTTGTCAGCAATCGTTTCGGCGATATATCTTCCTTGCCGCAAGGAGCGGTATTGGGAACCTCCAGTCTGCGCCGGCAATGCCAGATTATGCAGTTGCGTCCGGATCTGCAGGTCAAGTCCCTGCGTGGCAATGTTAACAGCCGCTTGCGAAAACTTGACGAGGGTGAGTTTGACGCCATTATTTTGGCCAGTGCCGGGTTGATACGTCTCGGTTTTGGTGAGCGTATTGCCCAGCAGTTGGATGTCGAAACCTGTATGCCGGCAGGTGGTCAGGGCGCTGTGGGTATAGAAATCCGTGAAGACGATTTTGAGTTGATGCAGCTTTTGCAACCCCTGGCGCACAGAGAGTCTACTATCTGCGTAACCGCTGAACGCGCCATGAATCGGCGGTTGGAGGGAGGGTGTCAGGTTCCTATTGCCGGACACGCCACCTTGATAACTGGTAGTTCTGGAACAGACAAAGTGCATTTGCAGGGTTTGGTTGGCGATGCGGATGGCAGCACTATCTTAAGGGCCTTCGCTGAGGGTGATATTGAAGATGCCGAACAGGTAGGCATCGATGTAGCGGAGCAGCTATTGGCGCAGGGAGCTGGCGAGATTCTCGCCACCATCTATGAGCAGACCCCTTAGAGTTCTGATAACCCGACCCAGGCCGCAGGTTTCACGGCTTGCCGAACGGTTGGACGCAGAGGGTTACGAAAGTCAGGTTTTACCCTTGCTGGAAATTAAACCCTTGGTACAAAGTAACCCGATCAAACTGGCGCCATTGGTTATCTTTGTCAGTGTAAATGCGGTGCGGCTGGCTTTGCCACAATTGGAAAAGGCTGATGTCGGATTGTCGGACAAGAAACTCATGGCAATTGGTCCTGCCACTGCCTCGGCTCTGACCGAGGCGGGTTATGCAGCGGCTTTGGCAGATTCGGGATTTTGTTCCGAAGACCTGCTGGCTTTACTGGAGCAGCAGTTGTCGGCGGGAAAAGCATTGCAACCTTTGGCGGCCACTATTGTGTGCGGTGTCGGGGGGCGGGATTTTCTGGAAAAGGGCCTCGAGGCCATGGGGTTCGAAGTCAACCGTGTTGAAGTCTATCGTCGGCAGGCGGCCCCGGGCGCGATTGAAAAACTGCAAACACTGGATGCCGGTGATCAACCGGATCTGCTGAGTCTGATGAACAAGGAAAGTTTGGTGCTTTTAGCAGGCTATTTGGACAAATTGGGGTTGTCTCATTGGTTTCATATACCAGTTCTGGCTGCTTCCGGCCGCATTGCCGATCAAGCGAGACTGCTGGGTTTTCGTCAGGTGTATTGTCAGAGCGACCCCACTGAAAGTGCTTTGATGAAATCTTTGTCGGAGTTTTCGCCCACATAATGCTTTACTATTAGAGGTTAATGGGCCACTGGAAAAAGTAGAGGGAACATGGCGGACAAAAATCCCAAAGCCTCGGAATCTGTTACGGAAGAAAAATCGACCGGTACATCCTCAACAACCGATGTGCCCGGTGGCGGCGTCACTGGGTCAAAAGACAATACCCCGAAAACAAAAGAGAAAACCGGTAGCTCTAAAACCGGAGGTAAAAAAGCCAAAGGCTTTTTGAAGTTCCTGCTGTTTTTGATTTTTCTGGCGGCTTTGGCTGCAGCTGGTTGGTTCGGTTATCAATACATACAATCCGAATTTCAGAACCGGGATGATAGTCTGCAGCAAGCCAGTCAGCAGATTGCTCAACTGGCTCAGCAGGTTTCGGTAACCCGGCAGAATCAACAGAATATCGAACAGACACTCATCAGCTTTATCGATGACCAGCAGCGGCAGATGCAAGCTTTGGCTGAAAGGATCCGGGCGGCGGAAGGTGTACGTGATGGTGATTGGATACTAGCCGAGGCTCAATACCTTTTGCGACTGGCGGATCAGCGCTTGTTGATATCCAGAGATACAGAAAGCGCGGTGCAACTGCTTGAAGCCGCAGACAGCCTGCTGCGGGAGCTGGCATATCCGGAACTGGTTTCTGTACGCCAGGCTTTGATATCTGATATTGCCGCTCTTCGAGCCTCGCCGTCCATTGACTATCAGGGGCGTTATTTCCAGATTTTATCCACAGCTCAAAGTATCGATAGCTTGCAGCTGAAAAGTGTTGCTATGGAACGACCAGTTTCCAGCGCTTCGGCTGATACAGTCAGCGGGATCTGGGGCAGAGCGGTCCAGTCATTGAAAGACAGCTTGGCTCAACTCATCGTTGTTCGTAAGACCAACGACTCGGCGCAGTGGCTTGTTGATACTGAAGGGGAAGCCGCTTTAAGAGGTCAACTGGATCTGTTGATATTGCAGTCGCTTTCTGCTCTCTTGTCGGGCGATCAGGAGATATACCACTCAGCCCTTGGTTCTGTTGTCGATATTTTGCAACAGAACTTTGAGGAAGGCGCGCAACGCGAAGCTGTCGAGACAGCTCTGTTGGAATATTCCAACCAGTCAATTCAGGCCGAGGTGCCGGATATCGCCAACTCCTTGCGCGCCATGGCCTACGGGGCGGAACTATTGCGCCGCAGTAACCTGGGAGAATAATGGTGGGAAAACTACTTATTTTCCTCGTCCTTTTTGCGGTGCTCGGCAGTCTGGCATGGTGGTATGTGGGTACCGAGAGTTATATCTTGATACGCTTGGGTGATTGGACACTGCAGTTGCAGGTGTTGACGGCTATTGTGCTGTTGGTGTTGTCAATTTGGCTGGTTAACTTTCTTGTTTATCTCTTTTCTGAAACTCTTGGTGGGCGCTGGGCTGCCCGATCGAGATCCCGCCGGGCTTCCAATCGGATGCGCAAGGGCGTTATGCAGCTTTTTGCCGGTCGCGCCAAAGAGGCCAAGGAGCATTTCCTCAAAGCCGCAAACCTGAAGCAGGAGCCGGTTATTAATGGTCTGTTGGCGGCCCATTCGGCTTTGGAGTCGGAGCAATATGATCGTGCTCTGAACATTCTCGGTAATATGCAAACCGAGGATGCCGAAGCCGATGCTGCGATTATGCACAGTAAGGCCAAGGCCTTGCTGCAGTTGAACCGGCTGGATGAGGCGCAGAGTCTGTGTGGTGATATCAAAAAGATCCGGCCCAAAGATAACAAGACAGATCTTCTTCTGCTGCAGATTGCCGAGGCAAAAAAAGATTGGCCCGCTTTTCAGAAACTTTTGCCCAAGTTGCGGAATGCCGAAGGTGTACGCAATCGCGTCCGCGAGCTTGAGTGTCGCGCTGCTCGACACCGCTTGCAAGAACCCAATATGACACGTGAGCAGTACGACGAGGTGGTAAAAACCATTCCGGTAGACATAAAGAATACTGCTGAAATTGTACAGATTAAGATGCACCACCTGGTTCGACTTGGGGCCAGTGATGAGGCAGAAAAACTCATGCGTGAGTTTTTGCACAAAGAATGGCGACCGGATTTATTGCGTGATTATGTTTCTATTCCAGGCTCGGACCGGGACAAACAGCTTACGCAGCTGCGCAAATGGCACCATCGACATGGCGATTCGCCTGAGTTGCTCAGGGTGTTGGAAGAGCTTAGTGATGAGGCGGGAGATTGGCGTGCGGCGCAAGAGTACAGCCGCACTTCGGCTGACAAGGCGCTATAAAAACAGGGCCTGATCAGGCCCTATTTTTTGCGCATTGCGCTAAAGAATTCGTCGTTTGTCTTAAAGTCTTTCAGCTTCTCGATAAGGAACTCTGCAGCGTTCAGATCTTCCATGTCGTGTAACAGGCGACGCAGGATAATAACTCTCTGCATTTCAGCTTCATCCATCAGCAAGTCTTCGCGACGGGTGCCGGACCGACGAACGTTAATGGCAGGGAACAGGCGTTTTTCGGCGATCTTGCGGTCCAGTTGCAGTTCCATGTTACCGGTACCTTTAAATTCTTCGTAGATAACTTCGTCCATCTTCGAACCGGTATCGATCAAAGCCGTTGCTAAAATGGTTAAACTACCACCTTCTTCAACATTACGCGCAGCACCAAAAAAGCGCTTCGGACGTTGTAGTGCATTG
>JBFHKI010000030.1:0-12854 GCA_041595415.1 Pseudomonadales bacterium
ATCAGCCAGTATTGCCTGGGTTCGACGAGTTAATTATGTATCGTTCGGTAAACCATGCAAGGCATGGCGTTATGAGCCAGATGTTTAAAACTGTCTTACATACCTCAACACATATCAATGCCCCTTTACACCTTGTGCAGGCAGCAAAGGGCGTGGGAATGGTAGATCCTGAGCATTTTTTTGGTGGCGGCATCGTGCTGTCGGTGCCAAAGGAAAAATGGGGATTAATTACGGCGCAAGATCTGGAAAATTTGCAGGCAGATGTGCGTGCAGGAGATATTGTCCTAATTAATACCGGTTGGCATAAACACTATTCCGACAGTCAGGAATATTTTGGTCACGCTCCGGGGATGGACAAGTCTGCCGCTCAATGGTTGCTAGATAAAGGTGTCAAGTTGGTGGGCATCGACACGCCGCAGATTGATCATCCAATGGCGACCTCTCTGGTTCCGCATCGCAACGGCCCGACCATGAAGCGTTTGGCTAATGAGTATAAGTCCGAAACTGGACACGAGGCGCTAGAGGACTATCCCGAATGGAACCCCGCGCACAAATTGCTGTTGGAATCGGATATTCCAACTATCGAAAATGTAGGGGGGGATCTGGATGAGCTGTCCGGCAAGCGCGCCACTATTCACGCGATGCCCTGGCGCTGGCCGGAAGGTGATGCCAGCGTTATACGTTTGATGGGTATTTGCGATCCCACCGGGGATTACCGGGTGGAATCCGGTGCCCGCAGCTAACTGAGGAATTCCGATGACAACAACTACCAATACCAGCGGCCTTGAATTTTATGATCTCAGCGTACGCTGGGGGCACGGTATGCCCCAATGGCCTTCCAGCCCCAAAGGTATACAGATCAGCACGGTGCAATTTCACGCCATGCACGGCTGTCAGGTGCTGGAATGGAATGGCATTCAGCACCGTGGCACCCATATGGATGCACCGATCCATGTGTTGGAAAACACGCCCTCTATTGACGATTTTGAACCTTGGCGCTTTTTTGGAACAGGTGTAGTTGTGTCTATACCCAAGGGCAAATGGGGGGTTATTACCGCTGAGGACCTGGAAAAGGCCGAGCCGAAAATCCGTGAAAACGACATAGTCATCATTAATACCGGCAGCCATAAAAACTTGGGCGATAACGACGATTATTACCAATATTCGCCCGGTCTCTATAAAGAGAGTGCCGAATGGCTGGTGGAAAAAAAGGTCAAGCTGGTAGGGGTGGATGTACAGGCTTTGGATCACCCTTTGGGGACTAAGTTGGTCGACCACGGTCCGGGGCCGACGCATCACCATCTGTTCAAGGAGTACAAGGATGAGACGGGGCGTGAGGTAATGGACGACTTCCCTTTCTGGGAAATTTCCCACAAAACCTTGCTCAGCGCCGGTATTCCCGGAATAGAAAATATAGGCGGCGATGTCGACAAAATCACGGGCAAAAGGTGCACCTTTATGTGTTATCCCTGGCGCTGGCCAGGTGGCGACGGTTGTGGTGTGCGTGTAGTTGCCATTCTTGATCCGGAGCAAAAATTTCGACTGGAACAGGGGTGATTGCGTGCAGGTTACCCGAATAAAAGATGTCAAAAGTTACGATGCCGCCAAACATTACGGTATGGAGGCCTTCCGGTTACAAGGATTGGATGTCACCGATCTGGAAAGTTTTTCCTGCGGTCTTTCCTATTTTCAGCCAGGAGGCGGTGCCGAGCGCTCCTGCTCACAAAACGAGAAAGTTTATGTGGTGCTGGATGGTGAGATCACGGTCATCACAGATCAGGGTGAAACCTTGCTCGAAGCTTTGGATTCCTGTGCCATAGGTGTGGGGGAATACCGTTCCATAGAAAACCGATCCAGCGGGGTTGCTACCTTACTGGTGATTATTTCCAAAAATATAGAGCCAGCAGTCTAAAAAATGATTTCCGAACCTTTGAAAAATCCGCTTTCCCTGTTTGATGTCAGTGGCAAGTCTGCTCTGATTACGGGTGCTTCAGGTGCTATGAGTCGCGCGGTTGCGATAGCTCTGGCCTCACTCGGGGCTAATCTCACCCTTGCTGCGGGATCAAAAGATGAATTGGAGGCGGTTGCCGAGGAGTGCCGCAGCGTTGCCGGAGAATCGGGTGCAAAAATACAAACCATAAATCGCCGCCCGGACAGCCTTGAAGACGCCGAAGCTATGGTGAATATGGCGGCTGAATCTTTTGGAAATGTCGAGCTGATGTTTATCGGCTCGGGTTATAACAAGGCCGGTTTTATTCACGAGCAAAGTTACGAGGAATGGCAGTCGGTCATGGATGCCAATGTACGTGGGAACTGGTTGATGGCCAAAGCCTATGGAACTTGGCGAATCGAGCGTGAATTAACGGGAGGCAAGGTAGTTATGGTGTCCTCGGTTCGCGGTCGGCACGGTAATATTTCCGGCTATACCGGTTATTGTTCCTCCAAGGGGGCTGTGGTTATGTTGACCAGGGTGTTGGCGACCGAGTGGGGCAAGTACCGTATTAATGTAAATTCCATTGCGCCCACCGTATTCCGTTCCAAGCTCACCGCCTGGATGTACGATGAAGATAATGAGCTGGGGCAGGCTACCAAGGCTCGCTCACTGGCACGCTTGCCCCTTGGTCGTCTGGGAGAACCAGAGGACTTTGTTGGAATGGCTCTCTATCTTTTATCTCCGGCTTCGGATTTTTGTACTGGTCAAACCATGTATATAGATGGGGGCTTTACAGCGGGCTAGTGCCGCTGCTGCCCGAACCATGATATCAACGCAAATTGCGGTAGTGGGTGCCGGATTGATGGGGCACGGTATTGCGCAGATATTTTTGGCGGCAGGTCACAAAGTGGCCTTGTACGATCCGGACGAAAGAGTTCTGGAGGGCGTTCGCGACAAGATTGCTGATATTTTTGATTTGCTTGGGCAAGACAAATCTGCGCTTGAAAACCTCAATTGTTACTCCGATCTGCCTTCGACGGTGCGCGACGCCGATCTGGTTGTGGAAGCTGCACCGGAAAACCTGCAAATCAAGCGCGATATTTTTGCCAGCTTGTCTGAGAATTGTAAGGAGACGGCGGTGTTGGCTACCAATACTTCTTCCATAGCCGTGCAGAAAATCAGTGAGGGTTTACCCCATTCCAACCGGATAGTTGGAGCGCATTTCTGGAATCCACCACATCTGGTTCGTTTGGTAGAAGTGGTGCAATCAGACCAATCGGATACCGCTGCCATTGATTTCGCAATGGACTTGTTGCAGAGGGCGGCCATGCAACCAGTACACGTCAAGCGTGACATCCCCGGCCTGATTGGCAACCGCTTGCAACACGCCATGAAGCGCGAAGCCATTGCTCTGGTTGAGTCCGGGGTTTGCGATGCTGAAACGGTCGACAAGGTTGTCAAACTGGGTTTTGGGTCTCGATTAGGGGTTCTGGGACCATTAGAGCAATCTGATCTGGTGGGGTTGAACATGACCTTGGCGATACACCAGCAACTGATGCCTGAGCTGGATCGGAACCCTTTTCCTTCGGAATTGTTGCAGCAAAAAGTCCGGCGGGGGGAGTTGGGCATGAAAAGCGGTAAAGGTTTCCGTGAATGGACAGAGGAATCGGCACAAAAGGTGCGCGACAGACTTCGCGATCATCTGGTAGAGCAAGCAAAGCTTCGACTGCGGGAGCATGAAAGTTAAATTGGGTTAGTTGGTGAATCTGAAATAAATCTGTAAATTTCAATAGGGGGGCCTAATGGAAATTCAGCTCGTACATCTTGTTACGGCAACACTTATTCTGATCGCTTTCGGGATGGGACTTGGCTTGGAGGCGGATAACTTCCGGAAAATTATCGTAGCGCCCAAGGGTATTGTCCTCGGCTCTATGGGGCAGTTAATCCTGCTGCCCTTGATAGCTTTGGTGTTGGCTTTTTTTGCCGTAAGTCCGGCTGTGGCTGTTGGGATTTTACTTATCGGTGTTTGTCCCGGTGGCTCCTCATCAAACTATCTCTCTTATCTGGCCAAAGGTGACGTTGCCCTTTCGGTCTCCCTGACGGTAATCAGTGGAATGTTATCGGTGGTTACAGTGCCGGTCTTTTTTAATATCGCAACCGGCCTGGTTCTGGGTTCTTCGATTAGTGTGACCCTTCCAGTATTAGATAGCATGATGCGCATCTTTCTTTATCTGGTCACTCCTGTGATCCTTGGCATGGTTATCCGTCACTACCTCATCGGCTTTGCGGAAAAATGGAAGGGCTGGGTGGCTTCCCTGGCTTTTGTGGCATTGCTGATAGAAACTCCTTTTCTGATCTCCGAGCATTTACAAAACCTGTCAGGCTCTATTGGGGGCATGATTATTCTGGTGGCCTTGCTTATTCTGATCACTATGGGCAGCGGTTTTTTTATAGGTCGAATTTTCGGGTTGCCAATTACACAAACGCGCAGTTTGACAGTGGAAATCGGTGTGCAAAATATTGCCCTGGCTATCGTTCTGGCCCTGACATATTTCGACGAGCCGGAATACGTGGTAGCCCCTGTTCTGTATTTGTTCCTTATGTATGTATTTGTTCCAGCTTTTATCGTCTTGTGCCGTATGGCTGAGAAGCGAAAACTACTTCGGGTTGCTATCAGCTAAAGAACATCTTTTCCGGGTACGACAGAGCTGACTCGAGAATCGTCAATGCAATCAATAGCTGATCACGGAGCTTTGGCGTTTTGAATTTCTTCAGAGGCTGATGGATACCCCCCAAAGCACAGCTGAGGGAGGTATGTTCTTTTCAGAAAGTCGTTATTAGCGGGGCAAGAATGTTTTGGTGGATTCTTCATCGCAGTTCCAGGCAACCATCTGCGCATCTGGAGAGTAGATCCATTCCATGGTGGTGATCAGTGGTTCAGCGATAAATTCAGGGTCTTCGAGCATCAGGTCTACGATAATACGATGACCGTCCTCGCTGAGGCGGTATTTTTCTACAACATGTTTTTGTGCGCCCGATGGAATGCCATTTTGGTATGGTGAGCGATGATCGGAAAAGTTAACGGCGTCCACTACCAGAGTGTCACCCTCCCACCAACCTATGGAGTGACCGTGTAGAGTGCGCTCACCATTTTCAGGATGCGGCCTGCCATCCATATAGACTGTTCTCTCTACATCAAAAATCTCGTTTCGTAGATAGATAATGTCCCCATCATATTCGATTTCGGATAAATAGCCTCCAGCGGAAGCAAGCGTAGAAGGTGTGGGTCGGCCCAAACAGCTGGCCATAGGGTTATCGTCCGAGAGCGCATTAAAAGATCCTTGTGCGGCAGCACCCTTTTCATTGGGAACAATTCGATCAAAAAAGAGAGTGAAGTCGCCAATGGTGGAACGATCTCCGCGCCAAATACCTTCGAGGGATTCTGCAACAGCGGCTTCTCTGGCAGCGGCTACGCTGGTGGACATAACCTTTCCATCTTTTTCCAAAGACTCCAGCAAGCCGTACCTTCTGCCGTCAATGGCCGGGTGACCCCTGACCACGACTTCGTCCCCGGGAACGAGGGAGTTTGGCCCCCAACCCGCTCGACTTAAAGGCGGAGTGGATGCCATCTGAAATTCCCAGATGCCGGTTTTGTCGGTGGATTCGTAAGCGTCCACTTTGAAATAAACGTGTGGGTTCCGCCAAGAAAATTCAGTGATTTTGCCGCGGATCAGGACAACCTCATCCAGATTGAGGCCGGTATCGCTGTGGTGGGCATAACTGGGCTGCGCCAAAAATAAAACTGCCCACAAAGTGAAAATAATTCTGTTCATACTACTCCTCGGTTAAATTATCTTGAAAGTCTGTTTTACATGGTCGATGGCAGCCATAGCACCAGTGCTGGAAATAACACAAGTAGCGCCAGTTTTATCAAATCAGCTAATACAAAGGGTAATACACCCTTGAATACGGTGTGCATGGGAACATCGCCACCGGCAATGTTCTTCAGTACAAACACGTTGATACCAAAAGGAGGGGTAATCATGCCGGTCTCGACTACGCAGACCATGATAATGCCCCACCAAATCAGGCTGTAGCCCATGTCTGCGATAACCGGCGCTACGATAGGAACCGTAATGATTAGTATCGGAAATGGGTCCATAACCGAGCCCAGAAGAATGTAGATAACCAGAAACAGGGCAATGATAAGCAGTGGTGCCACATCAAGGTTCTGGACAAAACCGGTCACCAGTTCTGGAAGCCCGCTTATGGCAACAAAAAATGAAAAATTAACTGCGCCAATAATCAATAGAAAAATCATGGCGGTCATAGCCGTGGTTTTTGCCATAACCTCCCAGAACGCATCACCCTTAAGCTTGCCGCGCAACAAGGCAAAGACAAATGCGCCACCTGCGCCGACAGCCGCAGACTCGGTTGCGGTAAAGATACCGCCGTACAGACCGCCGATAACCAAACCGAACAAAACCAGCACCCCCAACGCCCCCTTGGCGGCCTGTAATACTTCTTTAAGAGAAGTTTTTTCATTGTTACTTGGTGCAGAGTCGGGCGCAAAGCCGACAACGGTCCGTATCGTGACCATGTAAGCAATTATTGCCAGCAGAGCCGGAATTATCGCGGCAATAAAGAGCTGGCCGATGGATTGTTCGGTGAGAATGGCGTAGAGAATGATAGCTGTTGAAGGAGGGACCAATTGCCCCAAAGTGCCGCCAGCAGCAACGCAGCCCGCTGCCAATCCAGCGGAGTAACCGCGCTGGCGCATTTCAGGTAAGGCGACCTGGCCGATAGTAGCCGCAGTGGCGATGGACGATCCAGTCAGGGCACCAAAACCGGCGCAGCCACCAATGGTTGCCATTGCGAGCCCGCCGCGGAATTTGGCAAAGAGAGTATGGGCAAGTTTGTAGATGTCCGAGGCAAGACCTGCCTGCGCAGCAAACCCTCCCATCATCAAGAATAGAGGCAAAACAGCGAGTTGCACATTGCCTAAATATTCTGCAGCTTCGCTGCCTAGTACACTAAGGGCAGGGCCATTGCCCAAAAAGACCGCTGTACCGAGTAAACCGGTCAAACCAGTGGCTGCAGCGATGGGCACAAATCCGAGAGCCATGATCCAGAGCAGGATAAACAAAATACCAACCCAAATTCCCGCATAGTCCAAAGCGGTTGGCACAAAGTATTCTGTCATGTAGCCGAGAATGCTTACCAAAACTGCCGCCGCCAATAGTGAGAACACGGCGACCAGTATCAAGCCTTTGTCGGATAGTTCCCGATAATTGGCCAGAGCATTTTTCATATCTTGTAAAAAGACCACAAACTGCGCCAGTGTGGTAATTGATAAAAGGGCTGCAACCGTGAAAATGAAGGGTGCCTGAGGGATCTCCAGAAAAAGCGATATAGCATTTCGTTCCGAGAGGTGCTGGGCATGAACACCGACTCGAACAGCTAAAAAGCCAAACAACAGCAACAGGCACAAACTGCCAAACGCACTGCAGTTTTTGTGAAATTTTTCAGTAACCTTGCGTTGCAGAATATCGATTGTGAGGTTGGCCCGCGATGTCACCCCTGCCGGAAAGGTGGCGGTAATGGCAACCGCCATACACAATTGAATAATTTCATTGACACCCGGAACCGATGCGCTGGCAAGCCATCGAAGCAGAACATCGGCGGCGGTCAGCAAAACAATCGCCAACATTAAAAGTACACCAAGACTGGCTATTTTTCTGGTGATGCGGGCAGCCCGGATATTCAGTTGGTCAATCAGGTCTGTCATGGCTCGGTTGACCTCAATTGTTGAATTTCTTCACGGAAAGCTGAAAGAATCCGGGCTCCATTGGGTGTGTTGGCAACCCAGCTATCGATAACAGGTTGTAATTCTGTACGCCAGCGTGTGGCCTCTTCCGGGTCCAGCTCTTCAATAATCTGCCCTTCTATTTGTCGGGTACGCTGTTCAATGGCTGCGGCGTCCTGGTCGCTGTGTCGTCCCAGGCGCTCGGTCAGGGAACGTCCGGAATTTCTCTCTATGGCTTGTTGCGCAACTGTAGGTAAATCTTCAAAACTGTCCTTATTCATAAAGACCATAGCGATGGACGAACCCAGTGGGGCGTTGAGGTGATACTGGGTAACTTCTTCGAGTTTGAAGGGCGCTATGCCTGTCCAGGGAATAATTGTTCCGTCAAAGACGCCCCGGCTTAAGCCCTGATAAATTTCAGATGCCCCGGCAGTTACGGGGGAGCCGCCTAACAGTGCCAGAGTATCGCTTTGTAATTTGCCCGCAGTGCGAATTTTCGCGCCCCGGAAATCTTCCAGGCTGCGGATCGACCGATCACTCATATGCAGTGCTGAATTGGGAAACAAAAATAGCCCTAGCAGTTTGATATCGTCAAATTCGTGGGTGATAACGCCTTTTTCGTACAGGTTCCACAGAGCAATGGAACCCTCAAGGGCGCTGCGGGTTTCAAAGGGCAGGGATGCCACGTCAGTTTGTACAAACATGCCGCCGATCGGGGCCATGGTGGCAAAGGCTATATCGACGACCCCATCCAACACACGGTCATACATATTGTTGTAGTTGCCCAAGGGTGAGGCGTAAAAGGTACGAATGTTTAACGTACCTTCGGATTCTGCAACTATTTGATCGATCCAGGGTTCAAAGACCTGGCTATGCATCGAGGCTCTGGGAGCGCCCGGCGAAGCGAAATTCAGTGTCTCGGCACAGACACCTCCGACAGCCAAAAACCACAAAACCACAGATGGCAGTATCTGTTTAATCACTAATCCCCCCTAATGAATTAGAAACCTTGTGCAGATATTGAGCCACATCTCTTCTGTGGTTTCCCTATTGTTTTGGTAATTGATTCATATATTGAGTCAACTTTGCTAATTAGGTTGGAGGGCTAAAGGCTCTCCTTTATGCTCAGCAAAAATTCTCAATTTATCAAACTATTAGAAGTGCAAAGGTAGAACTGCAAAGGAGATTTAAGTGCGTCTGATTTCATATCGTTCAGGAGGGGAGCCAGGTGTCGGGGTAATGACTACGGACACCGATTTTATTGCGTTGTCCAAAGTGGCTCCCGAGTTGCCAAACCGTCTGGTTGATATTCTCACCATGCCGGATGGTATAGCTCGGATTCGGAAAGCTGTGCAGGGAGCGCAAGCTACACTGAGTTTTGATGATGTTGAACTGGATCCTGTGATTCCCGAGCCGCATGCGATCTGGGCATTGGCGCTCAATTTTAAAACCCATATTGCCGAGACGGGATTAACTACCTCGCCGGATTACCCACATATTTTTCTGCGCGTTGCTGCCGCTCATGTTGGGCATCTGCAGCCATTGAAGGCTCCACCGGTCGAGATTGATCGCGCGTTTGACTACGAAGGTGAGCTGGCGGTTGTGATAGGTCGTGGTGGCCGGCATATTCCCAGAGAAAAAGCGATGGATCATGTGGCCGGCTTTTCAATATACAACGAGGGTTCAGTGCGTGAGTTCCAGAAGCATAACCGCCAGTTTGGGCTGGGCAAAAACTTCGAGGCTTCAGGTAGCTTTGGGCCCTGGTTGATGACGCCGGAGGAGTTCGGTAATCCCTACGACAAGGTGTTACGCACCAATATTAATGGTGTTGTGCGTCAGGAAGTGATTCTTGATGACTTGCTGTTTAAGGTCGAGGATCTGATCCACTACCTTTCGACTGGTTACTCCCTGCGTACCGGCGATGTCATTGTTATGGGCACGCCGGGTGCTCTGCCTCCCAAACCGGGAGATACTGAAGGCGCTATAGAAAATCAGTACGGGCCAATCAAGTATGCCGGCATGGTGCATATGAAACCGGGTGACAGCGTAACGGTTTCGATCGATGGTTTAGGCGAGTTAACCAACCCCGTTGAAGCGGACGAGCCGGTTGCTTATCGACCAGCCTAAACCATTCTTAGAATAATTTGGGGATATGGTTAATAATCCTGTCAGGGGAATTTTTCAAGGGGGAGATCATGTTAAAAGCAGTTTTGGGTTTTGTGTTGGTGACATTGTTTTCGATGCCAGCTGTGGCTCACCACACTTGGGCCGTCGATTACGACACCAACGATATTGTTGAGATTGAAGGTGTCGTTTCTTCGATAGCTTGGGTTAACCCACATGTGCGCTTCAAGGTCGATGTAGATCAGGGATCTGGTTCGGAGCAAAGCTGGGATATTGCCGCTACCTCGGTAAGTAATCTGGCGCGTATGGATGTAAATAAAAACATCCTGGCAGTGGGCGACCGGGTGCGCATGGCGGGTTACTCCGCCCGAAGATCGGATCACGGCATGTATATGGTCAATATATTGCTCCCGGATGGCAGGGAAGCGGTATTCCAGACAAACGCACAACCCCGCTGGACTGGCGAGCTTGTCGGCAGCGCAGCCAAGTTGCGTGGTGAGGTTGTCGAAGAGGATATAAACAAACGGCCCGATTCAATCTTTGCAGTCTGGACCACACTCACTGGTGTTCCTGAAAGCCGCGCATTACAGCCTAGAAATACCTCGGATTTTCCGCTCAGTGAGAAGGGGTTGCAAGCCATAGCCAACTACAATCCGGAAACTGACGACCCCTTTGGTAGCTGCTCTCCAAAAGGAGGTCCCGCTGCGTTGGAGGCGCCTTATCCAGTTGAGCTGGTGGATCAGGGCGACGAGATCCTATTCAAGCTGGAAGAGTACGATACGGTGCGAACCATACATATGACGGATATTCACGATGACCGCAATGCTGTACCCAGCTTGCACGGTTACTCTACGGGCCGCTGGAATGGTGAAACCCTATTGGTTACTACTACCAAAATCGACTATCCATTCCTGCATGTTGGTTCGGTGCCTGATTATATTCCGCAAAGCCAATACGTACGGACTCAGGAGACCTTTCGTCTGGGTTCGGACCGAGACCGTATGTACTACAGCCTGACCGTTACAGATACTGAGATGCTCACCGAGCCAGTGGTCTACAGCAAATATTTTGTCTGGCGTCCGGGCGAAACTGTCCAACCATACGTTTGTGACGAGGATGGCCTTTTTACCGATTAGATAAAGGCCAGTGCGTGCCGGATGTGATTCCGTCGCATGTATTCGAGGTTTCGACATTCATCTTCTGGCTTAGCCATAGATAAGCCGGTTTGACTTGGGGGAATAAAGTAATGAAGTTTGATTTTGTGTTTTCAAAAATGTTTTGGCAAAAACGTAAATTCCGGGTTGTGCCTGGAGTGGTTTGTCTGGCCAGTCTGTTGTTGATGGCTTGCCAAGAACAAAGCGCACCTATGCAAACCAGTTTGCCTCCGGCTGTGGAGACGCCACTCGTGGTTGAGGCATCTACCCAAGAGTCCGCCGGGGACGCAGGAGTCTGGAACTTCGAACGCATCGGCACATCGCGTACAGTGGATGGACAGATTGATCTCGGCGCCTACGCAAAACTTGGCCCCTGGCCCAATCCGGATGGAAATATCATCTATTCGGGTTGCTATGATCCTTCTACTTTGACAGTGGCGATCCCTGGGTCAGATCGATGTTTTGCCACGGTGGATATATCTGATCCCGACAATCCGGTTCGACTTGCCACGGTTTATACCTATGACATGGAGAATTCACCTGCACCGCCCAAAGGGCATGTCGCGTGGTCAAACGATTACGCTTTCCCAAATTTGCCAGTGCAGGTTCCCTGTATGGTGGATTGGCAGGATCCTGAAATAGCGGCGGGAACCAAAGCGCCAGCTTGCTGGGATCCGGGTTGGAATACCCATACTCACTATATACAAAAAGGCCCTGATGATATTGTCGGGGTTAATCAGGAATTTTATCGGTCTGGCAGTAATGTTCAGGCAGGCTACCACGGCGTAAAGTTTTACGATGTTTCCGATCCGGCCAATCCACAATTTGTATCCTACTGGGAAGCGCCGGTCTCCGACCCAGATCCTGAAACCGGCCATTACGCCGATGCTCATGGTGTACACCATTTCAATTTTATGGGCGATTACGTCTATGTGGGCTCAGAATACGAAGGTTTTATCGGCAAGATCTTTGTTATTGTCGATATCAGCGACCCCAGCAATCCGGTAGAGGCTGGCAAATGGTGGATTCCCGGTCAAAAAACCCCTGAAGAAGACCATATTCGCAATTGGGAGCAACAACCCATCTTTATAAATCCGGTAGTGCAAACCGAAGAGGGCAAGTGGACCAAGCATGTGGGCATGCACTATGTGACGGTCAATGAAGACAGCACACGTGCCTACCTTTCCTATCATCAATCTGGTCTGGTGATTATGGATATCAGTGACAAATCTAACCCGACCATGATTTCCCAATACGACTATATGCTGCCTGGTGCAGACCCCACTAATCCGGATATCGACGCCTGTATTGCCGCGGCGGGTGGGCAGCCTGCCGGCTGCGGCAATTCCCACTCGGCCAAGCTGATTCCGGGGCGTGACAACCTTCTGATCATGTCGGACGAATACTTTACTTGCCCCTATGGCCATGTGCGTATGTTCGATATCAGTGATGAGGCAAACCCGAAAATCATCTCGCACTTTATGACTGACCAGAATATGGACTGCGACGCCGAGAACCCCAAAATGCCGTCCGACCCCTCACAATATAGGGTGGTGGTGACTTCGGAGCCTCTGGTTATTGGTGCCTCTTCCCATATAGGCAATGCCTGGGGTCCCAATCTATACTTTATGGCATGGTATGGAGCAGGGCTGCGCGCCATCGATATTTCCGATCCGACCGATCTTAAAGAAGTGGGGTATTACCAGTACAACATCGATCAGGATTTTAATCTCGATCGAGAGGGCTATACAGGCTCACATACATACGATGTCCTGATTGGAGAAAATGGCAATCTCTATGTTTCTGACGCCTCATCCGGCTTGCGGGTGCTCAGATA
>JBFHKI010000031.1:0-12765 GCA_041595415.1 Pseudomonadales bacterium
GCTCGACAAAGCTGCGCACCACCGGCAAGGCAACATCGGCCTCCAGCAGGGACATGCGCACTTCGCGCAGGGTTTCCTGGATATTGTCTTCGGTGATCTTCGATTGACCACTGATTTTTTTTAAACTTCGGGAAAGGCGCTCTTGTAAACTCTCAAACATTTCAGGGTATTCGGGAAAAGGAATTTTGGCGGGCGAGTATAAGGGTTTTTAGCGGCAGCCTCCATGTGCTTCCATGCATTGGCTGGCTGTGACAAACTTGGCAAATGATTCTCATCAGACCCCATACCGAGAGCTATTTCGTTGTCTAATCTCTTTATCATTCTCAGCCTGATCGCCTATTCAGCCGCCTTTACCCGCTTGGTAATAGCATTGCGACAAGATCAGCCTATCGGCTTCCCCATTCAGTTCAGCGCCGGATTGATAGGTAGTCTGGCCCATATCGGCCTGATGGGCACATTGATGCTGCTCCCGGAAGGAATCGACTTCAGCCTGCTGAAATCGGTTTCCCTGATGCTGGCCATTGCTGTGTTATTTGTCACTTTGAGCAGCCAAAGATTTCACCTGCAGATGGCGCAGCTGATACTGATGCCCGCCGCCGCCCTGCTGGCAATACTTAGCCTGACGGTACCCAGCTCGCGAGACTTCCTGCAACTCTCAGCCGGAACCTTCTCGCACATTATTCTCTCGGTGCTGGCATATGGCGCCTATACCATCGCTGCAGTAATGGCCTTGCTGCTTAACTATCTTAGCTCAAGGCTCAAGCATCATCGGCTGACATCGCTGGTAAAGAGCATTCCGCCGGCCGAGTCCCTTGAGCGCCTGCTGTTTGAATTACTCAGCCTGGCCACCCTGCTGTTGGGACTGTCAGTAATTAGCGGTTTTATTTTTGTCGAGGATTTTTTCGCCCAGCACCTGATTCACAAAACCGTGCTGTCTATTCTGGCCCTGATTATTTTCAGCGTTATCTGTATCGGCCACTGGTGCAAGGGCTGGCGTGGTCGCTACGTTATGCGCTGGGTGTTTGGCGCCTATATCTCCCTAACTCTGGCCTATGCCGGCAGTAAATTTGTACTGGAATGGGTATTAGCAAGCTGATAGCGGCAAGTAGAGCCACACAAGGGCTTGCCAGTAGAAAAAAACTGCTTCAACATGTCCGTCCCATAGTAACCGAGGACGCGCCGCGTTGAACGACGCTTCCACAGGGGCATTAATAGCCCTACTCTGTTTTCTGATTTTTTTATCTGCTTTTTTCTCCAGCTCTGAAACCGCGATGTTGTCGCTGAATCGTTTCAGACTGAAGCACCTGAAGAAACAAAGCCGTGCCGCCAAGCGCGCTGCCCACCTTCTGGAGCGCCCTGACCGGCTTATCGGTCTGATTTTAATTGGCAATAACGCGGTTAATATTCTCGCGGCCCTGGTGGCAGGCATCCTCTTTGCACGCTGGTTTGGTCAAGAGGCCGGCATCTGGTTAACCACCATTCTGCTCACCCTGATCATGCTGGTATTTGCCGAGGTAACTCCCAAGACTCTGGCCGCCCTGCACCCGGAGCGTCTGGCCTTCCCTTTTAGCGCAGTTCTGGCCTTGCTGCTGCACCCTCTTTCGCCGGCTTTCTGGTTGGTGATCGCGGTAAACTGGATCACCAACAACATTGTGCGCCTGTTTGGCGTCGACCCAACAGCGCTCGACAAGGAACATATCAGCCCCGACGAGCTGCGTACTGTGGTGGATGAAGCCGGACACCTTATTCCCGACCAGCACCAGGATATGCTGATCAACATCCTCGATCTGGAAAAGATGACTGTCGACGACATCATGGTGCCGCGCAATGAAATTGTCGGGCTGGACCTGGAAGACGATCTCGAAGAGCTGACCAACGCCATTTTGAACAGCGAGTACACACGCCTGCCGGTGTATGAAGGCGATATCAACCAGATAGTTGGCACACTGCATCTGCGTCGGGTAAACCGCCTGATGCGGGCCGGTGGTGAACAGGTCACCAAAGAAGCCATAAAGCGCTATACACGCAAGCCCTACTTTATCCCGGAAAACACGCCCCTTACTTTGCAACTGGTGAACTTCCAGAAGAGCAAGCACCGCATCGGTTTTGTGGTGAACGAATACGGGGAAGTGGAAGGTCTGGCGACGCTGGATGACTTACTCGAAGAAATTGTCGGCGACTACACCACCACTACGGCGGACGAGGTAGAGGAGATCCAGCAACTGGGCGAAAAGGAATTCCTGTTTCAGGGCAGCGCCAGCCTGCGCGATATAAACAAGGTTACCGCCTGGAAACTACCCACTGATGGCCCCAAAACCCTGAGCGGGTTTCTGGTGGAAGAACTTGAGGCCATACCGGATGGCCCCGTCAGCTTCCAGTTCAAAAATCTGCGTTTTGAAACTCTGGAAATCAGCAATAAAGTTATTGCCAGCTGCCGCGGGTGGCGCTTTGGCGACGAACGGCAGGATGAGCCTTTTATCTAAATCTCCTATCCTTGCTTGGCCTGCTGCTCCACCCGCTGGTTAATCTCGGCGCGCTCGGCGTCGGTATAGGTACACCAATAGGTAATTTCTTCAGAAGTACGAAAGCAACCTATGCAGGCCTTATTGCTGTCCAGGCGGCATACTCCGATACAGGGGCTACTTATTGGGCGATATTCAGATGATTCTGTCATTACAACTTTTGCCTGTCTCTACTTCAGGGGTTCCAGCATTTCTTCAATAATCATGGCGGTAAGCCCCCAAATTTCCTGCCCCTGATAACGCCAGCTGGGCAGGCGGTAATGCACGCCGTTTGTCTCCCGGTAATCGAAGCGTTCCGGCTCCTGATCGAGGAAAAATTTCAGGGGTACAGGGATAATTTCGTCTGTCTCGTCACTGCAGGCAACCAACTTTGCCGAGCGCGGGATAATACCCAGAAAGGGCGTAACCTCAACACCAAAACGAGAAGCCTTGGGGTGAAAACGGTTTAGCAGTTTTACATCCCCGGGCCGCAAACCAATCTCCTCATGGGACTCCCGCAATGCCGTTTGCGTCAAATCGTTATCTTCCGGCTCCCACATACCGCCCGGAAAGGAAATTTGCCCGGGGTGACTGGACAGGTGCATAGCGCGGCGCGTCAACACCAGCTCGGGCTGTTCAATATGATCTGTGACCGGAATCAATACCGCTGCCCGCCGTTTGGTAGCATCAGACCACCGCACGGGCTCGCTGTAATCCAAAGCACTCGGCGTTAGATCGGGAGCATAAAAATCAATTAGACGCTTTAACAAATTCATGCGGTAGAATTCTACGTGAATTCCGCCGAGCCGTACCCATGATGAATTTTTGCACCCGCTGTGCCGGTGCTCTCTGTGAAGAAATACCTGCCGGTGACAACCGTTTGCGTCACGTGTGCCAGAAATGCGAACAGATTCATTACCAGAACCCGCGCGTTATCGTTGGTTGTATACCGGTCTGGCAGGAAAAAATACTCCTCTGCCGACGCAATATCGAACCCCAGATCGGATTGTGGACTCTGCCGGCCGGTTTTCTTGAGTTGGGCGAAACCATGGAACAGGGTGCGATGCGGGAAACCCTTGAGGAGTCCCAGGCCATGGTAAAAATCAGCCACATGTTCGGAATCTACGATATCCCGCATATCGGTCAGGTCTACACGATATACGCGGCAAAAATGTTGAACGGCCACTATGGCGTGACGCCGGAATCCTCGGAAGTCGCCCTGTTCCGAGCCGATCAAATCCCCTGGGACGATATCGCCTTTGACGTTATCAAACAGGCTCTGCGGGAGTTTACCGAACAGCCCCTGCTCTAGTGGATACCCAGAAAACTGTGTACCACCGTAGTCAGCAGAAAAATAGTCACGGCGCCACCAAGGACAAAACTGGCTACACGCTTCGCGCGTGAAACCACATGCATGGCCGGCAGCACATCCACAGTTGCTATGTAGAGGAAAGTGCCGGCAGAAAACAGCAGCGCCAAACCACGCACTACTGGGCTGACATCGAGAAACAATCCCCAAAACAGACAAATTGCCACAGGAGTGGCTGCGGCAAAGATTAGCAAGTCGAGCTTGGAACGACTGCGGTTATGACGCTCATGCAGACTAAACGCCGAAATGCTAAAAGCCGCCGGAAACTTGTGCATCATAATGACCAGCACCATAGTAAAGGTTAAAGCCGCTGAACCCTCAGCCATGGCTGCTCCTATCACCATGCCATCGATAAAGGCATGCACCGTCAAACCCACTATGGCGGGCATAACGCTTTTGTTGGGGTGGTTTATATGATCGTGACCGTGATCAACGGCGTGATCGTGATGCTCTTCATGGATATCGTGACCAAAGCCAAAGGCTTCCAGAACCATCATAAAGATAAAGCCGAGCATCAGTGCCAGGCCTACCGAAAAATAGTCCATCTCCTCATGCAAATGGATATCGGTGGCGTGACTGAGCAATTCTATTCCCTCGGGTATAGCCACCAGCATGGCCGCACCGATCAGAAAACCGGCGGCCAACCCTGTCATATCCTCAAGCTTGGCAAGAAAAGACTGGGCCGACTTGGTGAAAGGAATAGCACCCATGGCTATCGCGCCAAGAAAGGTCACCAAACAAACGATTAATAGTTCCAGAGCTTCAGGCATCAATCCACCCACCGTCGAGCGTTGCGGAACATACGCATCCAGGGGCCTTCTTCTGGCCAGTCCTTGCTACGCCACGAATTGGTTATGCTGCGAAACACCCTTTCCGGATGCGGCATCATGATGGTCACCCGCCCATCGCTGTTGGTCAGGCTGGTAATACCCTGAATTGAACCATTGGGGTTAGCCGGGTATCGCAAGCTGTGCTTGTGTGAATTATCCACATAGGACAGCACAACCTGATCTCTGGCTACCGCATACTGGCGGGCCAAATCGGTCTCAAACACCGCCTGCCCCTCACCGTGGGCTACCGCTACCGGCATCACCGAACCTTGCATCCCGCTAAACAGAACAGAGGGAGATTTTTCTACCCGCACCAGAGATACGCGCGCCTCAAACTGTTCCGACTGGTTTTGTACAAAGGCCGGCCAATTTTCGGCGCCGGGAATAATATCCTTCAGGGTCGACATCATCTGACATCCATTACAAACCCCCAGGGCAAAGGCATCTTCGCGGGCAAAGAATTCGGCGAAGGCAGTGCGCATCTGCTCATTAAAGAGGATTGAGGTACCCCAGCCTCGCCCGGCGCCCAGCACGTCCCCATAGGAGAAGCCGCCGCAGGCAACCAGACCCTTGAATTGCTCAAGCTGATAACGACCGGACAACAAATCCGACATATGTACGTCCACCGAATCAAAACCGGCAGCATCAAAAGCCGCCGCCATTTCCAACTGACCGTTCACGCCCTGATCACGCAGTATGGCGACCGAAGGCCGTGCCTTAAGGTTCAGATAGGCTGCGGTTATATCCTCGGCGGGGTCAAAGCTGAGACTCGAGTTGAGGCCCGGATCGTCCAGACCAATGGATTCAAATTCCTGTCGGGCACAGATTTCATTGTCCCGTTCGGCCTGCATACGATAGCTGGTTTCAGCCCATATCTTTTGCAAACTGGCCCGGTCAGAGGTGTAAATATCCGCGCCGTTCCAGCGCAGCAGAATCTGCTCATCCCGGATGGCCGTACCCAGAGGGACCAGACAATCCGCCAGCCCCTGCTCGGCAATAATCTGTGTAAAGGCCGCCTGATTATCTCTACCGACCTGAACCACGGCACCCAGCTCTTCGCTGAAAAGTGCGCTGTATAGATCTTCGCCCCGAAGCTGCAGATTTAATCCACAACGGCCGGCAAAGGCCATTTCCAGAAGGCTGGTAATCAACCCACCATCACTGCGGTCGTGATAGGCAACAAGCAGCTCTTTTTGCAAACAGGATTGCATGGCTTTGAAAAAACCCGCTATAAGTTCCGGGCTGTCCAGATCCGGACTGCAATTGCCAAACTGGCTGTAAACCTGGGCCAGAATAGAACCACCCAGGCGATTTTGGGCCCGGCCCAGATCGATCAGCCACAGACCGGAATCCAGTTGCGGATCGAGCTGCGGGGTCAGGGTTTTTCGCACATCGCGCACCGGCGCAAAGGCCGAAATAATCAAACTGGTCGGCGAAGTAACCGACTTGTCGGCAGAACTGCCATCCGCTGCGTTCTCGGACCAGGCGGTACGCATTGACATGGAGTCCTTGCCCACCGGGACGGTGATACCAAGCGCCGGACAGAGCTCCATACCCACTGCCTCTACCGTGCGGTAAAGCTTTTCGTCCTCTCCTTCCGAACCGGTAGCGCACATCCAGTTTGCCGACAATCGCACCTGACTCAGGTCGCCGATGTCGGTAGCGGCGATATTGGTAATGGACTCGGCGATGGCCATACGTCCGGAGGCCGGTGCATCTATCAGGGCCAGCGGCGTGCGCTCTCCCATAGCCATAGCTTCACCTGTGAACCCCTGATAACCGGTAGTGGTTACCGCAACATCGGATACCGGAACTTGCCAGGGGCCGACCATCTGGTCGCGTACCACCATACCGGTAATGGAACGGTCACCAATGGTAATCAGGAAGGACTTGCTGGCTACGGCCGGGTGACGTAACACCCGCGAAAGCGCCTCTTCAAGTTGCAGATCAGAAGTATCAAAGGCAGCAATATCCGCTTTGAAGGACTGTGCCTGACGATGCATTTTTGGCGGCTTGCCAAAAAGTACCGACATGGGCAGATCCACAGGTTTGTTGTCGAATTTGGGATCGACAACCTCGAGTGTTTTCTCGGCAACGGATTCACCGACCACCGCATAGGGTGCCCGCTCGCGTTGGCAGATGGCTTCAAAACGCGGCAAATCCTCGGCCCGCACCGCCATTACATAGCGTTCCTGGGCTTCGTTACACCAGATTTCCAGAGGTGACATACCGGGCTCGGCACTGGGTACCGAGCGCAAATCAAAAATACCGCCCGTCCCGCCATCCTTGACCAACTCCGGCAAGGCATTGGACAAACCGCCGGCGCCCACGTCGTGAATAAAGGCTATGGGGTTTTTGTCGCCCAGCGCCCAGCAGGCATCAATGGCCTCCTGGCAGCGGCGCTGCATTTCCGGGTTTTGTCTTTGCACCGAGGCGAAATCCAGGTCTTCCGAGGAACTGCCACTGGCCATGGAAGATGCGGCACCTCCACCCAGCCCGATCAGCATGGCTGGGCCGCCCAGCACCACCAACTTGCAACCGGGTTCAAACTCCGGCTTGTCGATGTGGTTTTCGCGGATATTTCCGTACCCGCCGGCAATCATTATGGGCTTGTGGTAACCGCGACGCTGGCCGGCAAAATCGGCCTCAAAGCTGCGAAAATATCCACACAACTTGGGTCGACCAAACTCGTTATTAAAGGCGGCGGCACCTATGGGGCCTTCCAACATAATAGTGTGCGCATCGACGATGCGGCCGGGCTTACCATAATCCTCTTGCTCCCAGGGCTGAATAAAGCCGGGGATGCGCAGATTGGAAACACTGAATCCACAGAGGCCCGCCTTGGGTTTGGAGCCTCGGCCCACAGCCCCTTCATCGCGGATTTCTCCACCGCTGCCGGTTCCAGCTCCGGCAAAAGGTGAAATAGCGGTTGGGTGATTATGCGTCTCTACCTTCATCAGGAGGTGAACGGGCTCTGAGGAGTACTGATATCTGCCGCTTTCGCCATCGACAAAAAAACGGCCGGTGGTGGCCCCTTCAACCACGGCCGCATTATCTGAATAAGCCGACAGTACGCCCTGCCCACCCAACTGGTGAGTATTGCGAATCATGGCAAAGAGAGAGCGTGCCTGATCGACGCCGTCAATGGTCCAACTGGCGTTAAAAATCTTGTGGCGACAATGTTCAGAGTTGGCCTGGGCGAACATCATCAGCTCGACATCCGTAGGCTCGCGGCCCAGCTCGCGATAACTTTCCAGCAGATAGAGCATCTCGTCTTCAGCCAGAGCCAGGCCCAGCTCTTTGTCTACCTGCTGCATAGCGGACAGGCCTGCATCCAGAACAGAAAGCCTTCTCACCGGCTTTGCCGCTTCGTGATGGAATATGGATTCCAATTCTGCAGAATCCCGGATCAGGGATTCTGTCATACGATCAAATAACAAATCGATACTGCTGCCGGGATCGGCCGACAAACCGGGAAATTCGTATAAAAGCCCGCGTTCTACCCGGAGCACTTCCGACAAACCGCAGCGCTGTAAAATCTCGGTAGCCTTGGATGACCAGGGCGAAATGGTACCCAAACGCGGCACCACCAATATCGGATTTGTTGGCAAATCAGCCAGCTGGGCCACCTGCCCCTGCAGAATAGTCGCCAGTTTTTCAGCTTGGCCGGGATTAAATTCGTGGCTATTTAGCTCTACAAAGTAGATAAATTGTGCGTCAATATCTCCTATGGGAGATTCAGACTGTGCCAGTTCAGTAAGTAATTTTGCTTTTCGGGAAGCAGATAGGGCACTAGCACCTTTAAGAATCAGCATAGGAATGGATATTTTTGTGGTCAAAGAAAGAGGCGAGATTGTACTCAAAAAATCACGCTTCCCACAGAAGGGATTTCATCTCTGATGCGTCCATCCTATTGGCGCCACAAAATTCGCAGCTGGAGCGACAGCGCATTGCGATTTTTATATGGCCCAAAGGGCTTTCTGGCACGCAAACGCAACCGCTTTCGCGTCTATGTCATTCTCGGGGTCATTCTGGCAGCCCTGACCCAATCCAAACACGCTGAACCCGGACTGTTGCAAAAAATACTGGACCGGGGTGAATTAAGTGTCGGATTTCGTCTCGGCCCACTGATTTATTTCGAACGCGATAGAGAAATTGGCGGTCTCGACTACTACATATTGCATGCTTTTGCCGAGCAACTTGGCGTCGATCTCAAATTACGGCTATACGATGAAATCCCGGAAATTCTGGCCGCGGTCGAAGCCGGGGAACTGGATATTGGCGCAGCAAATCTGACCGTAACCCCCGAGCGTCAAAACCGGGTCAGTTTTTCCGATGCCTATCTGCAGGTCTCACCCCTGCTGATTCAGCACAGTTCCAGACCCTCTCTCGACTCCATAGCCGATATTGGTGACTCCAGTCTGGTAGTGATTGCCGGCAGTTCACACGCCGAGTTATTACGCACCCTGAAGCAGGAATATCCCGATATCCGCTGGCAGGAAGAAAACGACACCCTGATGTTCCAGTTAATGGAACGGGTTCAGGACAGGGAAATCGATTTTGCCATTGTCGATTCCAGCATATATGAGCTGGAACGGGCTTTTTTCCCCCGTATTGAGGTGGCACAAAATCTCGGTGAGGAATCACCACTGGCTTTTGCCTTACAAAAAACCGGCGATCTCAGTTTAATCTCGGCCCTCAACCGCTATCTGGATGAAGTCAAACAGAGTGGCGAGCTGAAAGAACTGATAGACGAGGTTTACAGTAATAGCGAGAACTACAATATTGCCAGTTCCCTCACTTTGCGTGAGCGTATAGAAACCCGCCTGCCGGAATTTGAAGCCCTGTTCCGCCGGATCGGAGAGGAAGTGGGCATCGACTGGGTCCTCTTGGCGGCTGTTGCCTATCAGGAATCTCACTGGAACCCTGCGGCCCGAAGTTATACCGGCGTGCGCGGTCTGATGATGCTGACACTGCCAACCGCTGCCCAATACGGTGTCAGCAACCGACTCGACGCAGAGCAGAGCCTGCGCGGAGGCGCGCGCTACCTTAAAAGCCTGATAAATCGCCTACCTGCCCGCATCAGCGAAACAAACCGCGTGCAGATGGCCCTTGCCGCCTACAACATGGGCATGGGGCATCTACAGGATGCCCGGATTCTGACTCAGAGAGCTGGCAAAGACCCCGATTCATGGGAGGACGTACGAGCTCACCTGCACCTGTTACAGCAAAGCCTGCACTACAAGACGGTTACCTACGGATACGCTCGCGGTCTGGAAGCACGCAACTACGTCGACAGCATCAACCAGTTCTACAATATTCTGGAATCCTACGCACTACAGAAGGAACTGGAGGCCTGGGACTTCAGCGACGATATCAGCGACGAAGTCTCGCCCGGACTTTATCCCGACTTTCCCAGCGCGTTGGAAAACCCTCTGTCACCTCTTTAATAACTAACGTCAGTTCTAACGTCGCGCCCGGAAAAAACGGCGCAGGATGTCGGCACTTTGTTCGGCCAGAACCCCACCACACACCTCAACTCTATGATTCATCCAGTCGGTTTCCAACAGACGGGCCTGAGATACTGCCGCACCGGCCCGCGGCTCGGAAGCGGCAAAAACCAGGCGTCGAATACGGGCGTGCACCAAGGCTCCGGCACACATAGCGCAAGGCTCCAGAGTGACATAGAGATCACAGCCAGGCATACGGTAATTGTTCAGTTTTTGCGCCGCCTTGCGCAGGCAGTTGATCTCGGCATGACCGGTGGGATCGAGGGTGGAAATCGGCTGATTCCAACCGGTGGCTATCAGCTCGCCCTCTTTTACCAGAACCGCACCAACCGGAACCTCTCCCGCTTCCAAAGCTGACTGGCATTGGTCCAGCGCCAATTGCATCCAGTATTCGTCGTTTTTTGTTTCATTCATAAGGGCGACTTTACATCATTGCCATGAAGAAATAATTGCCCTGCAAAACCTTTAGAGACAAATATTTCTCTATACTTTTCCTCAATACAACAAAAAGGCAAAGCCCATCATGAGCCTCGAAATCACCGAAGATTTTCTTGCCCAACTCAAAACACAAAATCAGGATGCCTTTGCCCTGTTAGTCAAACACCACCACCGACAGATGGTACAGGTGGCGCGCGGTATTATCGGCGAAGCTCAAGCCGAAGAAGTGGTGCAGGAGGCCTGGCTGTCCATCTATCGCAACCTGAAGAACTTTGAAGGCCGCTCCTCGCTGAAAACCTGGATATTCACCATAGTTTCCAACGGGGCAAAAACCCGCCTGCGTAAAGAGTCCCGTCAGGTTTTAATGGCCGACGTGGAAGGCAGCTTGTCCGGCCTGGCGGATGATCTGTTTAACAGTGCCGGTGGCTGGTCAAAACCTCCGCCCGAATGGGATATCGATAGCCCTGATCAATTGCTGGAAGAATCCCAATTGCAGGAATGCATAGAAAAAACCGCCCAGAGTCTGCCGGAGCAGCAGCGTGCCGTCTTTGTCCTGCGCGAGATAGAACAACAGGATATGGATGTAGTTCGTAACATCCTCAACCTGTCCGACTCCAATATAAGGGTATTACTGCATAGAGCCCGGGTAAAACTCATGCAGGTTATCGATCGTTATCGGGAAACGGGAACATGCTGAGCTGTAAAGAAATAACCGATCAGGCTTCGAACTATATCGAAGGCAAAATGAATTTTTGGCAGCGCCTGAAATTCCGGTCCCACCTGCGAGCCTGTGCACATTGCTCCCGATTTCTGCGACACCTTGGGCTGAGTATTTTCTTTACCGGAAGCTGCCTTCACGAAACCGCCAGCCAGGAAGAAATTGAAGCGATTTTGGCCAAAATAAAGGCCTCTGAAGAGAGCTAAACCCTCTAATGGCCGTAGATTCTGGCAAAAAACAGGCTTCAGAGGAGGCGCACAACTACCCAGTAAACAGCAATCATCACCGTGGGAATAGATACCAACCTTCCCAAGGTTTCGCGCATAAAGACAGGCCGCAGCAGATATACCAATCCCAGTAGCAAAAGCACCAGACAGATCTGCGCCACTTCTACACCCAGGTTGAAACTCAACAGCGCAACCAGGTAATTGGAAACCGGCATGTGCATCTCACGCAGTGCAGCGGCAAATCCCAGTCCGTGCAGAAGCCCGAACAGAAAGATCACACCTGCGCCCGGCAAGCCGGGTTCTTTGAGCAACAGGTTAAGCCCAGCCACCCAGAATATTGACAGGGCGATCAGTACCTCAACCGGTTTTTGTGGAACCTCCACCACCCCGTAGGCCGAGGCTATCAGCGTAATCGAATGGGCCAGGGTAAAAAGACTGATCTGTAGAACCAGTTTACGATTGGATTTGGCGGCAAAAAACAACCCGGCAATAAAGAGCATATGATCCAGTCCCAGCGGAAAAATATGCTGGAATCCGGCTTTCAAATAGCTGATAAATTCCTGTCCAACCTCGGCGTAGTCCGGTCCCGACAAAGCTGGATCAAGTGTTTCGGACAAGAGCAATTTGGGGCTGCTCTGGTTGGCCACCAACCAGCGGCTTTTACTTTTACCCGAGGTCACATCCAACATATTCAGGGCAATGGGCTCTTCAAAGCGAAAAGCCGTTGCAAAGCGCATTTGCACCTCGTCACCTGGCACTACCCCGGTCAATACCAGCTTGGTACGCGGCCAGATCAGGGGGTCTTCAAAATCTTCAAGTGCATATTCCACCGGTGGCTGAATACTCTGAATTTGCAATGGCACCAGTTCTCCATCACTGCTCAGTTCAATGGACTGCACAAGTCGTTGCCAGAGTTCGGCGTTTTCGTCTCCCCAGAGCTGCTGTCGGTTCAGTCGGGAAAATTCGTAATAGGCCTGAAAGCTGCCCAAGACTCTGGACATATCCACTTCCAACTCGATACGAACCTGCCGGGAAGGATCTATGGACATGCTCACCTGAGTCATATTGAGCAGATGGGCATGGGCAGCGCTCTGACACATAAGCCAGAGTAACAAGCTATAGATCAGGCCTTTAAGATAAAACATCCTTTATCTGTCGCCTAACAAAGCACC
>JBFHKI010000032.1:0-12696 GCA_041595415.1 Pseudomonadales bacterium
ACGGAGTTGTCAACTACATATAGTCAAGTACGGACATCAAAGTATCAGGCAACAAAAAGGGGCATTCGCCCCTTTTTGTTGCCTGATAACAACTAATTAGCGCGTGCTTTGTGGTCTCTGTGACAGCCGCCGCAGTTGCCGCCGCCAAAAGTGCGTGGATCATAGGAGTCCATATCTCCGGAATCAGCAAGTGCTTGTGCAGCATTCTGCAGATCTTGGGCCTTTTCGGTGAAATTACCAAAATCTTCCCAAATAGCTGGCAGAGCTAAAGATCCCTCGGGGATGTTGTTGTCAATCTGAAAACCGTCCGGAATCATTTCTGCGAGATAGGCAATATCTGCTGCGGCTTCTTGAAATGCGGCCTGGTCCCCTTGTGCTTTAGCAGCGGGCAGCTGGGATGCTTTATATGAAATCACACGGAACAGACTGTCTCTAAAAACAAATTCTTGCTCTTCTGGTGAAGGAGTGTCCTGAGCTTGGGCAATACCTCCGATTAAACTCAAAGTTACCATGCTTGTGAGTGCTATTTTGGAAAAATGCTTCATCTTAAATGTCCTTCATATGCTGGATATGGGTGTAACCGCGAAATACCAATCTTATATTGATTTAATTAAGTTAGCAGTACAAAGCCGTTAAGTATTTTTTACATTCACTTTGTTTGAAAATAGCCGGAATGCATAAAGCGGTGAAGACTTATACCCAAAACCATACTGAAGACAAATACCAAAGTTTCCGGCTCCAGATAAATCAATGAGGTAAGTGCTGGCCCAGGGCAATAACCGAATAAGCCCCAACCGAGACCAAACAGACAGCTACCTGCTATAAGCTTTGAATCAATCTGTTTATTGGTCGGCATGTTTAGCGGACAATCCAGCAAGCTTAGTTGTCGGTTTTTCATCAGTCGGAAGGAAAACAGACTCACCAGCAGGGCACCACCCATAACAAAGGCAAGGTCATAATCCCAATCGCCAAAAATATCCAGAAATCCCAGTACCTTGTGTGTATCCGTCATCCCGGAATAGGCGAGGCCAAAACCAAATAACAACCCGGCCAGGAGGGCAGCGAGATCATGTTTCATCACAAGCCTCCATTAAGCAGTGAGGTAAGTGTCACCGTCAGAATTCCGGTACCCATAAAACAGAGAGTGGCGACAATAGATCGCGGCGAGAGTCGAGCAATGCCACATACACCGTGCCCGCTGGTGCACCCGGAACCCAAGCTTACGCCGTATCCGACAATTAGTCCGGCTAGCACGGCCAGCAAGGGGTTGTCGATCGCGAGTTCCGGTACGGGCTTGCCGGTAACCCAATGACATATAAACCCGCCAGCTAATAGTCCGATCAGAAAAAGCCCACGCCAAAGACGGTCGCCTTTGGAAAAAATAGCGCCCTTCAAAATACCGCTGATACCAGCTATTCGGCCGGAAAGCATGATTAACAGACTTGCTGCCACGCCGATTATCAGGCCGCCTGTCAAAGCTTGAATTGATGAGTTCTCAAACATGGTTTCCATCCAGTAGCTCCCGAGCGTTGTCTCTAGATTTGTCAGAAATTTTTGCACCACCCAGCATACGTGCCACCTCGTCTACCCTGTCCGCATCTTCCAGTTTTTCGATCTGTGTTTGTGCGGTGTCCGATGAGGTTTGTTTGCTGACTTTGAGCTGTTGATGCCCCTTGCTGGCCACTTGAGCGAGGTGGGTAATACAGATGATTTGCGCGCGTGTTCCCAGATCTCGCAACAGTGTGCCAACGGTATCTGCAGTTGCGCCACCAATGCCGACATCAACCTCGTCAAATACAAGGGTTGGCGTTTGACCACCCTGGGCGGTAACAACCTGAATAGCCAGACTGATTCTGGAGAGCTCTCCGCCAGAAGCTATTCTGGATATCGCTCCGTGGGGTTGCCCCGGGTTAGTACGTACCAGAAGTTCAATCTGATCTGAACCCCAGATATTTCGGATTTCATCCGGTTTGAATTCAAGCTTGAAAATTATTTCGGCGCCTTTCATGGACAGTGAGTCAAAATGACTGTTGACCTCCTTTGTCAGCCTTGTGGCGGCTGCTTTACGACTTTTGCTGAGCTGCTCGGAAAGTTGTAAAAAATGTTCCAGTAGGCGTTTTTCTTCCTTTTCGGCTTCTTGCAGAGCCGCTTCAGGATTTTGCAGTTGGGCCAATTCCGCCTCGAGAGACTGGGTCAGGTGGCGTAACTCTTCCGGAGTTGTCCGGTATTTGCGTGATAGCTGGAAGATTTGGCTCAGGCGTTCTTCGACCAAAGCCAGACGTTCAGGGTCCAGCTCGATATTATCGGCTTCCCGCCGGATTGTGGCTGTGGCTTCTTCTACCTGAATAGCGGCTGACTGGAGCATCTCTCGAGCTTCTGCCAGCCGCGAAGTTTGTACCGGTAGCTGGTCTGTCAAACTCAGACTGTGCTGTAAGAGTGACTCAAGATTGGCATCTTCTTGCTCTTCCAGTAGGGAGGTTAGCTGTCCCAGGATGGACAATATATTCTCGGCATTGGCTAGCTGTTTTTGTTCCTGTTCGAGCTGGGAGAATTCATCTTCTGCAATATTCAGCGCGGTTAATTCTTCAACTTGAAAGCTCAGTAGTTCCAGTCGTTCACGCCCTTCATCGAGCTGGGATCGTAAATGCGCCACCTGTAATGAGGCTTCATGCCAGCTTTGATAGGCTTCGGTTACAGATTTCAGTAGATCCGGATGCTTGGCAAACTGGTCGAGCAGTTGGCGATGGTATTGGCTTTTTGTCAGGGCTTGATGTTCATGTTGGCTGTGAATATTGATCAGCATTTCAGCCAGTTCTCGCATCTGATTGAGGGTGACCAAGTGTCCGTTGATCCAGGCGGATGATTTGCCATTGCCTATCGTTCTGCGCAGAAGACAATCATTGTCACTGTCCAATTGCTGCTCGATGAGCCAGTCTTTGGCCGCTTGGCTATCTGCTATGTCGAATTGAGCAGATACCTCGGCACGGTCTGCACCGCTGCGAATCCTGCTGAAATCAGCCCGGTCACCCAGCGTCAGTGAAAGTGCATCCAGAAGGATGGATTTTCCCGCGCCGGTTTCTCCGGTGATAGTGGTCATTCCGGCTTCCAGAGGAAGGTCGAGTCTGTCTACCAAAGTGAAATTACGAACGCTGAGATTGGTGAGCATTTAAAGACCGTTTTTGGGATATCTGCCTGATTGTAATCAGTCTGAATACATTGAAAAAGATAAAGTATGATTTCTCTCAATTTCTCTGCAAAAGCTCACTTGAAGCTGCCGTCCTCAACCCCATATATGAGCCAGTTTGATTTGAATAGGCAGGAGATAGGCTTTGTCTGGAAATAAAGAAACCGAAGTTCCACCAGAAGGCGAACAATTTGAGGAGGTCCCCGTGGTGGACGAAACCGCAAAAAACTCTGAAAGTGATGTTGCGGCTGAAGCTGCCGATCAGTTGGGTCTCGAGCAGCAAGTAGAGGCTTTGCAGGAGAAGTTAAAACTGGCTGAAGAAGATGTCCTGAGGGCCAAGGCCGAAGAACAAAACGCTTTGCGACGGGCTTCTTTGGATGTTGAGAAAGCACGTAAATTCGCGCTGGAAGCCTTTGCCAAGGAGCTTTTGCCAGTGGTGGACAATCTGGAACGAGCGCTGGCCAGTGTGGATCCGGAAGATCAGGGTTCGGCGGCCTTTGTTGAAGGTGTCGAGCTGACCTTGAAATCATTTCACGCTGCACTGGAAAAAAATCGGGTCAAAGCGATTGACCCGGCAGGTGAGCCTTTTAATCCGGAGCAGCATCAGGCAATGGCCAGTGTCGAGAATAACGAAGTCGAGCCAAATACCGTGATCGAAGTTTTCCAAAAGGGTTATGAACTGAACGGACGATTGATTCGCCCGGCTATGGTGGTGGTCAGTAAAGCCGGTTAAACAAGAGGTTGAGAGCGGCTTCTTGAAATAGAAGATCTCAACCAAATATAGGAAGCATTCGGCGACGATTGAGTCGCCAAACTAAATTCAGGTTTTGGAGTAAATAATGGGCAAAATAATTGGTATTGATCTCGGGACGACAAATTCTTGCGTGGCCTTTCGCGACGGAGAAAAAGTCCGGGTTATTGAAAATTCAGAAGGCGACAGAACTACGCCTTCAATTGTTGCTTTTACCGAAGATGGTGAAATTCTGGTAGGTCAGTCGGCAAAACGCCAAGCGGTTACCAACCCCTCAAATACCTTGCACGCGGTCAAGCGTCTTATAGGTCGTCGTTTTGACGATGCTGTGGTTCAGAAAGATATCGGCATGGTCCCCTACAAAATTGTGAAGGCCGAAAATGGCGATGCCTGGGTTGAAGTAAAGGGTGACAAAAAAGCGCCGCCGCAAATTTCTGCTGAAGTTCTGAAGAAGATGAAGAAAACCGCAGAAGACTATCTCGGCGAAAAAGTAACTGAAGCGGTTATTACCGTTCCGGCTTATTTCAATGATTCGCAACGTCAGGCGACTAAGGACGCCGGCAAGATTGCCGGACTGGATGTAAAGCGCATCATCAACGAGCCAACAGCGGCAGCTCTGGCCTATGGTCTGGATAAAAAAGCCGGTGAAGATAGCACCATTGTGGTTTATGACTTGGGTGGTGGTACCTTCGATGTGTCAGTCATTGAAATCGCCGACGTGGATGGTGAAAAACAATTTGAAGTGCTTGCAACCAATGGAGATACCTTCCTGGGCGGTGAGGATTTTGACCTCAGGGTGATCGACTATCTGGCTGAATCTTTCAAGAAAGATAGCGGAATGGATCTTAAGGGTGACCCTTTGGCTATGCAGCGCCTGAAAGAAGCGGCAGAAAAAGCCAAGGTTGAGCTGTCTTCCAGCCAGCAAACAGAAGTAAACCTGCCATATATCACTGCTGATGCCAGTGGGCCGAAACATTTGGTTGTCAAATTGACCCGTGCCAAGCTCGAATCACTGGTTGAAGATCTGGTGGTTCGATCTATGGAGCCATGTAAAACAGCTTTGGCGGATGCCGGGCTTTCTGCATCGGACATCAGCGAAATTATTCTGGTTGGTGGTCAGACCCGTATGCCTCTTGTTCAGCAAAAAGTAGCTGACTTTTTTGGCAAAGAGCCGCGCAAGGATGTGAATCCGGATGAAGCGGTTGCCATGGGTGCTGCACTTCAGGGTGCGGTATTGTCAGGGGATGTAACTGATGTGCTGTTGCTGGACGTAACGCCACTTAGTCTGGGTATCGAGACAATGGGTGGTATAGCCACGCCTCTGATTGAGAAAAATACGACTATCCCGACCAAGAAGTCGCAAACTTTCTCTACAGCAGAAGATAACCAGACGGCCGTGACTATTCACGTTGTGCAGGGTGAGCGCAAGCAGGCGGCAGCCAATAAATCTCTGGGTCGTTTTGATCTGGCAGACATTCCGCCAGCGCCAAGGGGTATGCCACAGATTGAGGTGACCTTTGATATAGACGCTAACGGCATCTTGAATGTTTCCGCCAAAGATCAGGCTACTGGCAAAGAGCAATCTATTGTCATTAAAGCTTCAAGCGGTCTTTCAGATGAAGAAATTGAAGCCATGGTATCTGAAGCCGAAAGTCATGCGGATGAAGACGCCAAGTTTGAAGAACTGGTGCAAGCCCGAAATGCTGCGGAAGGTTTGGCTCATGCTACACGTAAGACCTTGGCAGAAGCCGAAGACAAGGTAGAAGAGCAGGAAAAAGCTGATATTGAGGCGGCTATTGCCGAAGTTGATGAAGCCTGCAAGGGTAACGACAAGGAAGCTATTGATGCCGCAGTAGAAAAACTGACATCAGTATCCAGTTCTCTGGCCCAGAAGCTTTATGCGGACCAGCAAGCGGGAACTGGAGCTCCCGGGCCTGATGTCGATGCTGCAGATTCTTCTGCTGCCGATGATGTTGTTGACGCCGAGTTTGAAGAAGTCAGCGAAGACAACGACAAAAAATAGTATCTCTGTTTGAGATTCAGAAATTGCGCGGAGCTATATGCTCCGCGTACTTCGTTTTAATTTGAGGAATTAATCTGGTGGCAAAAAAAGACTATTACGAAACCCTCGGAGTGGATCGGGGGGCCGATACGGCTACGATTAAAAAAGCATATCGGCGTATTGCCATGAAATTTCATCCCGACCGCAATCCGGATGATCCTCAGGCTGATGAAAAATTCAAAGCCGCCTCCGAGGCTTATGAAGTGCTTTCCGATCAGGCGAAACGCGAAGCCTATGACCGGTATGGGCACGCCGGGGTAGATCCCCAGGGAATGGGTGGTGGACAGGGCTTCTCTGGCGGCTTCTCGGACATCTTTGGTGATGTTTTTGGCGATGTATTTGGTGGTGGAGGCTCACGAAGAGCGTCCCGGGGATCGGATCTGCAATACACCTTGGAAATCAGTCTTGAACAAGCTGTAAAAGGAACAACAGCCAAGATTACTATCCCCACCACAGTGACTTGTGATCTGTGTGATGGAACTGGTGCCAAACCTGGTACCTCCGTAACCACTTGTCAGACCTGTAATGGTAATGGTCAAGTGCGTATGCAGCAGGGTTTTTTCTCGGTACAGCAGACTTGCCCTACCTGTAGAGGGCAGGGTAAATCAATAGAAGATCCCTGTACCAAATGTCGTGGGAACGGGGTGGTCAGTGAACGCAAGACCTTGTCTGTCAAAGTGCCTGCAGGGGTGGATACTGGTGACCGGATACGATTGAGCGGTGAAGGTGAAGCCGGTCCTGCCGGAACGATGCCCGGTGATCTATATGTGCAGATGTCCGTCAAATCACATCCGATTTTCGAGCGACGTGAAGCGGATCTCTATTGTGAGATACCCATCTCATTTGTAGATGCGGCCCTGGGCGCTGAAATAGAAGTACCAACCTTGACGGGCAAGGTGAAACTTAAAGTTCCGGCGGAGACCCAAACCGGCAAGTTGTTCCGTTTGCGAGGGAAAGGTGTTAAACCCGTTCGCAGCTCGCTTACTGGAGATTTGATTTGTCGGGTTGTTTTGGAGACCCCGGTCAAGCTGAAGGCGGATCAAAAAGCTTTACTTGAGAAGTTGCGGGATTCACTGGGTGAATCAAAGCATGCACCCCAGAGTCACAAATGGTTCAAGGGCGTAAAGAAGTTTTTTGACGACCTGTCCAGCTAAGGGCAGACTGGCTGGGAATTTTTAGTCCGCTCAACGCGGCTTACGGAACAAATTATGTTGAGGATAGCGATTGCCGGCATTGCCGGCAGAATGGGACAAGCTCTACTTCAGGCGGTGCGCGAGAATGCGCAAATGCAGCTCGCAGTTGCTACCGTCCGACCAGGTAGCGATCAGGTTGGCCGTGATGCAGGAGAAGCTGCCGGTTTGGGGAGTATGGGGGTATTTATCACGGATGCACTTCCCCCGAAGGGTTTTGATCTGCTTATCGATTTTACCAGCCCTGAAAATACCTTATCCAATCTCGCTATTTGTGCTGAATCCGGTGTTCCGGCGGTAATAGGCACCACGGGCTTTACCGCCGATCAGCTAGAGCAAATAAAAGCATATGCGGCAAGTTTGCCCCTTTGTCTGGCGGCAAATTTCAGTACCGGGGTAACACTTTGTCTGCAGCTATTGGAACAAGCGGCCAAAATTCTGGGTGAAGATTCAGATATCGAGATTGTCGAGGCGCATCATCGCCATAAAGTTGACGCGCCCTCTGGCACGGCTTTGGCTATGGGGCATGTTATAGCGGCCAGCCTGAATCAGGATCCTGATGAGTTTTTTCTGTTTAGCCGTGAAGGCCAGATCGGCGCACGCAAGCCGGGTACTATTGGTTTTTCCACTATTCGTGCAGGTGATATCGTTGGTGATCACACGGTGATGTTTGCTTCAGAAGGTGAGCGTGTTGAAATTACACACAAAGCCTCCAGCCGCATGGCTTTTGCGAAGGGAGCTACACGCGCTGCCGCATGGTTGGTTCAACAACCTCCCGGGTTCTACAACATGCGGGATGTATTGGGCTTTAACTAGCAGGTCGTTGTTTCATCTGAGCCAGTGGTGCAGCTCAACCTTTCCTGCGATTCGGTCGAAGTCGTCGGATCGTCTTCCAAAAAACCCAGCACAACCCGAATCGGGTAGTGATCCGAGGGCCACACCCCGTCGTATTTTTTGTTCAGTCTCAGGGTCTCTTCCCTCTGTTCAAAACCGGAGAAAAGCACGTGATCTATTGCCGGAAAAAGGTTTAATCCGCGATTGAAGTGGAAAGTGCTGCCTTCCGGGTCAGCCAGATGTAAACCGGCATCGCGCAAAATGTCCATGGTTTCAAACCAGCTTAAGGCGTTAAAGTCACCTAGCACAATCACCGGCTCTTTCTCTTCAAGCCAAGGCTGGATTCGTTCGGTGACCAGCCCTGCCGCTCCGTGGCGATTGATCTTACTACTGTGATCAAAATGCACATTCACTACCCTGAAACTTTGGTTGTTACTCAGATTGAGAAACTGCACCCAGCTGGCATAGGAGGGGAAGCTCTGATCCCACGGGCGTGAGTAGATCAGATCGGGAGTTTCGGAGAAATAAAAAAAGCCCTGTTGTAATGGCGTGAATTTATCCGGTCGATACAGAATTGGTTGTGTTTCGGGATACATATCCGGGTCGCCCACAGCCGCTGCGGCGTATTGGGGGGATTGGGTAAGTATCCACTGCAGTTGGATGTTGTCGCCAAATTGGCCTCGGCCTACCCAGTTTTCCACTTCCTGAAAACCGATGATGTCCGCCTTCAGCTCATTTACAGCCTGACTGACGGCTTCACGTCGTTCTTCCCAGGGCAGTCGATCCGGATGTCTCTGGGACAAGTAGTGGACGTTAAATGACGCCACTGACATGTCCCAAGCTGTTTGATTTTCTTGGGCAAGACAGCTTAGTGGTAGGCTGAAAAGTAAAGCGTATAGATAGGAGGCTCGGGCTTTCATACTGCCTATTATCCGACGCTAATCGGGTTTAGATAGTTAAGAAAGATGAAGAGGATTGGTAACCAGATCAAGGATAGTAAGGTTCCAAAACCCAATATGCTCGCGGTAAATTTTGGAGCAATTTTATGAGATATAAGCAGGATGGCACCCGTCACCATAGGTGATGTAGCGCTTTGGAAAATACTGACCTGCAGAACCGGTGTTGAAATGGATAAGGCATATCCGGTCAGGCCAACAATCAGCGGTAGTAAAAACATTTTGATTCCCAAACCCGACAGCAGGGGCAGCATAATATTTTTTTCAACCCGGAAGCTGAATTGCATGCCGATACTAAGCATGGTCAGAGGGATTACACACAGGGCCATAATTTCTAACAGGGGTTCCAGCGGTGCCAGAGTGTCAGGTCCGAGAAACAGGGCAAAAATCAAGGCTATAAATGGTGGGAATAGCAAGACATTACGCAGTATCCGTAGAAAACTGATTTTTTCATTCGCGCCGTATATCAGAGTGATAAACACCGCGTAGGTTGTTACAGCGATAAAGGTGCCAAACTGGTCAAACATAACCGCTATCGCCAGATGTTCCAGACCAAACAGGGAGTGGATCATGGGTACACCAAGGAAGCCGGTGTTTCCCAAGGCGCTCAGTATCAAGAGGGCACCTTCAATCTCGCGCGGCCATTTCAGTATCCGCGATAGACTAATGACGCAAATTCCAGCTATAAGGATGCCCAGCCAAGGTGAGAGGATGGCGAAATATACTCCGCCATCCGGTTCAAGCTTGGGTACCGCGAGAAGTATTACTGCAGGGAAAATAAAACGAATTACAAAACGGTTGATACGCAGTGGAAGGTCTTTGAGATTTATACCACTTTTCTTAACCCCGTAACCCAGACAGAAAAAGATCAGGATTGGAGATAGGTTGAGGATTGTCTGAATCATGAATACTCGAAAATAAAAAAACCCCGCAACGCGGGGTCGCAGGATATTGGATGATCTGCATACCGGCCTTCATATTATCAAGCCTCAGCCCGGTTGGGACAAACTTTGCTCTGTATGCCCAGTTTCTACGAGATTGCAGCAAACTGACCGGCTCCATGAATTGTTATTGTGCGGTTGCTCAATCAGTAGCAGTCATTTAACATCCTTTGTCCTGACTGCTATTCCAGAGATACCTGAATGTCCGCAAAATCGAATTCTTCAGACAAAAGCTCCGGTTCAACTATGGGTTCCACCGACGCCGCAGAGTGGGCGGAAAATATCAATCAGGCCAGTCAGCAAATGTTTCAGTCCGTTATGGAAAAGCATGCGGAAATGCTGGCAAGTTCAAGTATGGACCCCTTTAATCTCGGCAATGCTTATTACGAAGCCATGATGAGCTTGTGGCGAAACCCCAGTGCAGCAATAGATGCACAGAAGCAATATTTTGCCGACTCCTTGAAGCTCTGGCAGTACACCACCTCGCGGTTAATGGGTGGAGATAATGAGAACGACCAGGAACCAGTTATCCAACCCGGAAAAGGAGATAAACGCTGGCGTGATGACGAGTGGAGCCAGAATATTGTTTTTGACTATATAAAGCAGTCCTATCTCCTGTCCGCTCGCTGTATAGAAGACACCATCGAAGGTGTGGAAGATTTGCCGGAGAAAGATCAAAAGCGATTGAGCTTTTTTACCAGGCAGTTTATCGATGCCATGGCGCCGACAAACTATCCGGCGACCAACCCTGAGGTTATTCGGGCAACTCTTGAAAATCGTGGTGAAAACCTCGTTGCCGGTTTGCAAAACTTTGCCCGGGATATGGAAAGTGGCGACGGACAGCTGCGTATAGCTATGACCGATCCCAATGCTTTTACCCTGGGCGAAAATGTGGCTGTTACGCCGGGCAAAGTGGTTTTTCAGAACCACATGTTCCAGCTAATTCAGTACGCACCCTCTACTGAAGAAGTCCTCAAGCGACCTTTGCTGATAGTGCCGCCCTGGATAAACAAGTTTTATATCCTCGATCTGCAAGAAAAAAACTCCATGATCAAGTGGTTGGTTGATCAGGGTCATACGGTATTTATTGTTTCCTGGTTTAATCCGACAGGGGATGAGGAGCAAGACATCGGTTTTGAAGACTATATGCTTGACGGGATTTATCAGGCTATGGATGCAGTAGAACAGGCTACTGGCGAATCTGAGATTAATATCGTTGGTTACTGTATTGGCGGAACACTTTTGGCAGCGACTCTGGCGCATATGGCTGAGAAGAATGACACCCGTATAAAGAGCGCAACCTTCTTTACTGCCCTGATAGATTTTTCCGATGCCGGAGATCTGGGTGTTTTTATCGACGATGTACAGCTTGCTCAGTTGGAAGACAAGATGGGTGAAAAAGGCATTCTGGACGGCAAGAGCATGTCGGCCGCATTCAATATGCTGCGCTCAAATGACCTGATATGGTCTTTCTATATCAATAATTACCTGTTAGGCAAAGATCCTACGATTTTTGATTTGCTTTACTGGAATTCCGACTCCACCAATATGCCTGCCAGAATGCACAGCTTCTATCTGCGCAAAATGTATCTCGAGAACAAACTCTGTAAACCCGGCGGAATCAATCTGGATGGTGTTTCGATTGACGTCAGCCGGATCAAGGTGCCTTCCTACTTTATTTCTGCCAAGGAGGACCATATTGCCCCTTGGAAATCAACCTACGATGGAGCCAGATTGCTTGGTGGCAAGGTGCGTTTTGTACTGGGTGGGTCTGGCCATATTGCCGGTATAGTGAATCCGCCTGTGAAGCAAAAGTACGGTTATTGGGTGGGCTCACAGAGCCTGCCGGACAGTGCCGATGAATGGTTTAAGAAAGCCAAGCAGTACGAAGGCTCCTGGTGGGGTGATTGGCACAACTGGCTGGTTAAGCAGGGTTCGGAAAAGGTTCCGGCCCGACAACCTGGTGACGGCAAGTTGAAGGCTATTGAAGATGCTCCGGGAACCTACGTGACCAAGCGAATCTAGTCGACGGATATTATAAAAAGACCTCAGGGGTGAAATAAGTAAATGAGTGAACCAAGAATTATCAAGAAATATCAGAACCGGTGTTTGTACGATACCAGCCTCAGTAAATACATCAGCCTGACAGATTTAAAGGAGCTGGTTTTTTCCCAAGAGCCCTTTGAAGTTCGCGAGGTTAAGACAGACAAGGATATTACCCGGCAGGTATTGCTGCAGATAATTTCGGAAGAAGAAAATGAAGGTGATCCACTCTTTACTACCGAGGTACTGATGAAATTTATTCGCATGTACGGCGATTCGGTGCAGGATGCTTTTAGCAGTTATATGGAGCACAGTCTGGGCTACTTTGATACTCAGTCCCGCCAGTTCATGGAAAAATTCACCGAGTCGAAGGAGCTAAACCCGCTCAATATATGGACAGATATTGCCAAAAAGAATATGGATTATTGGCAGGATGCTCAAAAAAATATGATGAAAGCTGCGGGAGTTCCTGCCAGCAGCACTGCCAAAGATAAGCAGAATTAGCAGGCCTGATTTGGATAACTCACTACACTTAACCTGGAACGGATAATCAAATGTCACAAAAAGTTGCGTTAGTTACTGGCGGTATAGGCGGAATAGGTACCGAGATTTGTAAAGCTTTGGTTGAACAGGGGCGCCTTGTTGTTGCGGGGCATCTTCCCCAGGAAAAGGATGTTGCCGAGCAATGGCAAAAAGACCTCAAAGAGCAGGGCTTTGCTATCGAGTTGGCGGCGG
>JBFHKI010000033.1:0-12689 GCA_041595415.1 Pseudomonadales bacterium
ACAATCTGGGCAGGGCTGTAAAACAGATTGAGATTCTGCTGTAGAGCTGTCAGCGCAATGGCAGTAGTTACACCTACACCCGCCAGCAGGAGCAGTACCAGTTGTAATCTGCGTTTTCGAATAGGTCTCATTCAGCTTTCCGGTCTTCTTGGTTTCGGTCACTTGAATTGGCGAGTTCCCGTCGCCAATATCGACCCAGAGATTCTAGCACTTGTCGACGACGTAACCCGGCCCCAATCAGGTTCCAAATGATTAAGATCAAGTAAGCTCCATAAGCCAACCAGACATAAAAACCATGGTCGCCCATGGCCAGGAAGTCGGAAAAAGAATCAAAGTACATTTTTCTGCTCCAGATATTCTCGCACCCAAAAAGCACCCTTTTCTCTTTGCAGTATTTCCGTTCGCATACGGACCACTACCAACAGTGCAAAAAACATATAGAAGCCCACCAGCATTACCAAACCAGGAATGTACATCTCGGCCGACATACTCGGTGCCTCGGTAAGTTTGAAGGTTGCGGGTTGATGCAAAGTATTCCACCAATTTACCGAAAATTTGATAATGGGCAGATTCACCACACCCACCAGACAGGCGACTGCCGTTGCCTTGGCTGCGGTATCGCGGTTTTCTATAGACTGGTACAGAGAAATAATACCCAGATAGATAAAGAACTGGATCAGGGTTGAGGTTAAACGCGCATCCCAGACCCACCAGGTACCCCAGGTAGGTTTACCCCAAATAGCACCGGTAACCAGAGCCAACAAAGTGATTGAGGCGCCAATAGGTGCCGCAACCTCAACAAAGACATGCGCCAGTTTGATACGCCAGATCAACCCTACCGAACCGGCGATGGCCATAGCCATAAAAATACTCTGCGCCAATATAGCCGAGGGCACATGTATGTAAAAAATACGAAAACTGTTTCCCTGCTTGAAATCCTCCGGAGCAAAGGCCAAACCCCAAACCGTGCCCGTTACCAGAAGTATCAGAGCCAGGGCAGCTAACCAAATCTGCAACCTTTGTGTTTTTTGGAAAAACCACTTGGGCGATGCCCATTTGTGAAACCAGACCCAGTTCAAGAAAACTCCCCTTAACTTCCGTAAATATTAATGCGCAACCCGAAGGCTGCGGCCAATGGTGCCAATGTAGCCGCCATAGCCAGCATGGCTCCCAACCACAATAGCTGAGCCGTGGGTACTATTCCCTGAGCAGCCATGGCAGGAGCGGTGGCACCAAAAATAAGAACAGGCACATACAGCGGCATAATCAAGAGCGACAATACCACGTTGCCGCGGCGTATCTTGAGAGTGAGAGCTGCCCCTATTGCCCCGATCAGGCTCAGAATGGGCGTCCCAAGAAACAGTCCAAGAGTGAGACTCAAATAACTCTCGCTGGGCATAAATAGCATCATGGCCAACAGTGGAGAGAGTATCACCAAAGGCAAACCGGTAAGGCACCAGTGCGCCAGAATCTTGATTGACACCATTTGATAGAAAGGTACTTCAGACAATTCCATCTGCTCCAGAATGCCATCGTCAAAATCCTGGCGAAACATCTGATCAAGAGACAATAGGGTTGCCAGCAACGCCGCCACCCAAATAATTCCTGAAGCCAATGGTGCCAAAACCTCGCGAACCGAACCCAGTGCCAGAGGAAACATGGAGCAGACCATGACAAAAAATACCACCGGAGTTACCAGCTCACTGCGGCGGCGATAAGCCTGTAAAAATTCGTAACGGAATACCCGGGCTATCATCGCTTGCCCCCAACAGCTATAACCCGAGAATCGCAATCAGCAAATTCCACCGCCTGATGGGTTGAGTAGATTACCGTGCCGCCGGACTGTACAAAATTCTGTATCCAGCCCCGCAACATGTTTATCCCGTCGACATCCAGTGAGGCAAAGGGTTCGTCCAGAACCCAAAGTTTACAATCCACCAATCGCAGTCGGGCCAGTGCGATACGTCGTTTCTGCCCGGCAGAAAGTGAGCCTGCCAACTCCGATTCATAACCGTTCAACCCGACTTCAGCAATTACTTCTTCAAGCCTTTCGACATGGTGAAAACGGCTCAGACAAGCGTACCAGGACAGATTTTCCATCAGGGTCAGATGTGGCCGGATTGCTGATCTATGCCCCAGATAAAGCAATTCATCAGCGTATTGTAAAGGGTTGGTCACCTCGATTCCGCGCCAGGTCAATGCATCGATCCGGGAATCAAACAAGCCGCAAATGGCACGTAACAATGTCGTTTTTCCGGCGCCGTTTGGTCCCGCCAACTGCAAAATGCTGCCGCTGTCGATCTGTAAATCGAAAGCGTCAAAGACCAGCTTGTCGGCGCGCTCACAGTGAATACCTTGGGCGACAAGCAATGGAGCTTCAGAAGTGTTGTCAACCAATGCGGAAACCTGTGGCTGATGTTGTTTCCAGAATTTCCCAGGCAACATTGTCGACACGAGAATAGCGAGGCCCTTGAGCTACAGCTTTCTGTACTTCAACAACCTCCTCCCTTTCGCCAATCAAAACAACCTCAACCCGGCCATCGGGCAAATTGAGAGCATGCCCCTCAATGGAAGTTGGAGCCACAGCCATTTTGACATGATGGCGAAAACCCACACCCTGGACATGCCCTGAAACCACACCACGTACAGCGTACTTCATCAGGTGCTCTCCCATTTCAACAACAGGGTTTCCATGGATTCCAGCGTCTGTGGTCCGACCAAAGTCTCGCGCAATTCCCCGCCCTGAAAAACATAGGTCGTTGGCAACACCTGTGGGCGCTCAAAACCAAGCTCGGGTTGGGGATCCAGAATGATAGCCGGGATTTCGACACCCAGAGTGTCTATATCGGATTGCAATTTCTGCTCGCTCACCCCATCGAAATTTACCGCATATACCACCGCCCGTTCGGCAAAAGCCCGGGAGAATTCGGCCAATTCAGGCATTTCAGCTATACAGGGGCCACACCAAACGGCCCAGTAGTTGATAAAGACCACGCGCTCATCGCCCAACACATCGGCTTTACCTCCACCGAGCAGAGCAAATCCGTCACCCTGTTCCATATTGGAACAGGCCGCAATCAAGCTGAATGCCATAACAAGGACAAAGTTTTTAACTCTAAACCAACTAATCATCTGTTTCTCTGACTACCTAAATAGCGAATAAACCCGAGCCTATTCGAAAATACCTTCATGCGAAGGGCCGAACACAATAGAATGCCGACTGACTTTAACTGACCGGATTGGCATTTTAGTGACCCAGTACAAGATATACCACAACCCTCGTTGTTCTAAATCCCGACAAACCCTCGCTCTGCTTGAGGAATCCGCCATCACACCCGAAGTTATTCTCTATCTGGAAACTCCACCCACTGAAAAGGAACTGACCGAATTGCTCGGCAAACTCGGTATTTCCCCCCGCGACCTACTACGCAAAGGGGAGGCAGAATACAAGGCTCTGGGCCTGTCCGATAGCCATTTAACGGATCCAGAACTGATAAAGGCCATGTGCGAGAACCCAAGGTTGATTGAACGCCCCATAGTGGTAGCCAATGATCGGGCGGTTTTGGGGCGACCGCCTGAAAATGTCCTGGAATTAATAGGCTAGGCCGATGACCCGAATTTTAGTGTTGTACTACAGCCGTTTTGGTGCGACCGCAAAAATGGCCGAACTGGTTGCCGAGGGGGTTGAATCCCGGGGAGACTGTGAAGCCGTATTGCGCACAGTGCCTCCGGTATCCCCGGATACCAGAGCCACGGAGCCCTCACAACCGGTTGAGGGCCCCATCTATTGTAGCGAAGAGGATCTCAGGGATTGCGATGGCATTGTTCTCGGTAGCCCGACACGCTTTGGCAATATGGCCGCACCACTCAAGTACTTCCTCGACGGTACTGGTGCCGCCTGGATGCAAGGCACGCTAGTAAACAAACCCGCCGCCTGCTTCACCTCCACAACCTCCATGCACGGTGGTCAGGAGTCGACCCTGCTATCCATGGCACTACCGCTCTTGCACCATGGCATGATTTTTTGTGGCATTCCATTTACTGAGAAAGAGCTGAGCACCACAACAACAGGCGGCACACCCTACGGAGCATCCCATTTGGCCGGTGTGAAATCAGACAACCCTATATCGGAAAGCGAATCGATACTTTGCAAGGTTTTGGGCAAGCGTGTCGCAACAATCGCTCAAGCTATTGGAGCCGCTCAACTGTGAAAGCGCTACGGGTCAAAGATTACAACAAATTTGCACGTCTGGCCCTGAAAGCCAGTTGGGTGATGCTGAACCTACTATTGCTCAACCTGGTTGTCACACATCTGATAACCGGCATTGACCCCATATTCCGCATTCTGGTCAGTTGTACCCCTCTGTTGATATTGATGCCAGGCCTGCTCAGGGGAAAGCGACGCAGTGCGTCTTTGCTCTGCTTTGCCCTCCTGCTCTACTTTATGGTTTTTGTCTCAGCGCTGACGGTGCCAGGGCACCTGGTCTCCGAAATCATATCCACCACGCTGACCAGCCTGTTGTTTGTATCATCCATGATGTACTCAACCTGGCAGTATCGCGCCGAGCTTGAAGCTATAGAGAAACAATCATCCGGAGAACCCAAGCCATGAACGATTTAGCCAAGGGAGGCCCGTCCAATCTGTCAACGCTTAAGGCATTTTTTGCCGGTATCGGCAAAATATTTACTATTTTTGCCAAAGTTCTCAAGACAATTGTGGTGCTCTTTATTCTGGTCGGTGTACTCGCCTGGGTCGGGCTTATTTCCAGCTGGACACAAGGCATTAAAGTCAATATCCCCGATTCGGGCGCGCTGCGCATTGAGCTAAACGGATATCTTGTGGATGAGCTCAGTTATCGCGACCCCTACACCGCTTTTTTCTCGGACGACCAGCCCGATGAACACTTGCTGCGCGACCTGATTAAGGCTATCGATGCGGCCGCCGGTGATGACCGGATCAACAGCATGGTTCTGGTGCTGCATAACTTTGCTGGCAGCGGATCCAGCAAGACGTTGGAACTGGGTGAAGCCATAGAGCGCTTCAAGGCTGCAGGCAAACCCGTGTATGCAGTAGCCGACCTGTTCTCGCAATCCTCCTATTTGCTGGCGTCCTTTGCCAACACTATCTATATAAACCCCTTTGGCGGAGTTGAGTTAAAAGGTCTGGGCAGTTTCCGTAGCTACTATGGCGACGCCTTTGACAAACTTAAGGTGAATTTTCACGTTTTTCGTACCGGAGAATTCAAAGATGCGGTTGAACCCTATATTGCCGGGGAAATGTCCGAGGCATCGGCCAATCAGACCCGTACCTGGCTAAATGATATCTGGCAAGAATATCGCAACACCATCAGCCGCAATCGCAATATCAGTCCGGAAAACCTGGACAACTATGCAAATGCGTTCGACCAGTTGATGCTCGACAATAACGGCGATGCCGCGCAGGTGGCCCTGGATACCGGACTGGTAGACGGTTATTACTTCCGTGACCAGATACTCGATAATTTGATAGCGAGTATCGGTGCCAACGATGATCAGGACTTTTACCAATACACCAACTACCGGCCTTATTTATCTCAGATTGAAGACAGATCCGACGACAACAGTGCCAAGATTGCCCTGGTAGTTGCTTCGGGAACCATTCTGGACGGATCTCAATCGGCCGGTTCCATCGGTGGAGACAGTCTGTCTGCCCAATTGAAGCAGGTACGCAACACCGAAGACCTGAGCGCACTGGTTTTGCGAGTCGACAGTCCTGGCGGCAGTGCCTTCGCCTCTGACCTTATTCGGAGGGAGCTGGCTCTTTATAAGGAACAGGGTATCCCAGTCGTAATATCCATGGGGTCTCTGGCTGCCTCGGGTGGCTACTGGATATCCACACCGGCAGACGAAATATGGGCGACCCCTACAACCCTAACGGGCAGCATAGGTGTGTTTGGCATTGTGCCCACAGTGGAAGAAACTTTGGAAAGCCTCGGTATCCGCCGCGACGGTGTCGGCACCGGACCGCTGGCCAACGCCTTTATGCTTGACCTGCCGATGACCGATCAGGTAGCCAACATTATTCAATCCAGTGTTGACCATATCTACGATGAATTCCTGACCCTGGTGTCTGAGAGTCGCGACATTCCTGTAGAAGAACTGGATGAACTGGCCCAGGGGCGAGTATGGACAGGCAATCAGGCACTGGAACTCGGATTGGTCGACCATTTGGGCGGCCTGCAGGAGGCCACTGAAGCGGCCGCACAACTTGCCGGAGTTTCAGACAATTACCAGTTGATAGAAATCACGCCACCTCTGAGCTGGTCGGAACAATTGGCCAAAATTATTCTGGAATCGGTAAGCAGTTGGATTCCCTTGCAGTCACAAAGCCTGGTAGACAACAGACTGTCAGGCTTGCTTGGCGAGTATTGGAGTACATTGCAAAGCAGCGCCCATGAACTCGAAATTCTGCTTAACGACCCGGCACATCAATATATGTTTTGTGGCAGTTGCCAAAGCAGCGGCCTCTCGGCACAACCCTGAACGGCTCTGAGGTGACAAAACCATGATCAAGCTATACGGCATAACAAATTGTGATAGCGTCAAAAAAGCCAAAAAGTGGTTAACCGAGGCTGGTATCGAGTTTGATTTTGTCGATTTCCGCAAGCAGGGCCTCAGCAGCCAACAGGTAACAGACTGGGTTGAAAACCAGGGGGTTGATCTGGTGTTAAATCGCCGCGGTACTACCTGGCGGACTCTACCTGAAGAACAAAAAGCCATAGAGGACGTCTCCAGACTGATTGAATTGATGGTACAGAATCCGACCCTGATAAAACGTCCTGTTCTGGAAACCGGCAAAACAATACATGTTGGCTTTAAAGCCGAACAATACGAATCTCTATTCCGATAAACCGATAATTTTAGGATCCCAAAATGAATACCTGTTATAGCCTGGCCATAGGCAGTGGCACACTGAACCAGAAAAACGAACTCCTCGAAGTCTGGTACCCAAAACCCCTTCTAAACCCGGAAGCAGCCTTGGTGGAATTGATAGATAAAACCATTGGCACCTCGACTACACGTCTTACCGATCCCCAATTGAAAGCCCTCTCCGACCAACTTGAAGAAGCCGGGTATCAGGAACAGGCAATTATTGCGCGAGGCATGCTGGGCAGTAACCGCACCGCCCTTCTTTGCATTTTGCCTGAAGATACTGCACCGGAAGATGTGCCGTCCGCCTACCTGAAACTGCATCTGCTCTCACACCGCCTGGTCAAACCCCACCAAACCAGCCTGGCTGGAGTATTTGGTGTTTTACCAAATAACGCCTGGACATCCGAAGGAGCTATCGACCCTGCTGAACTGGTTGAACGACAATTGGCCGCCCGCCTCAAGGGTGAACACATCCAGGTGAACTGCATAGACAAGTTCCCGAAAATGACCGATTACGTGGTGCCCTCCGGAGTACGTATTGCCGATGCCTCGCGGGTTCGGCTGGGCGCCTATCTGGGCGAAGGTACTACCGTAATGCACGAAGGTTTTGTCAACTTTAACGCCGGAACTGAAGGCCCCAACATGATTGAGGGACGTATTTCTGCCGGCGTCTTTATTGGCAAGGGCTCCGATCTGGGCGGCGGTTGTTCCACCATGGGAACACTCTCCGGCGGTGGCAATGTAATTATCTCAGTCGGTGAAAACTGTCTGATTGGAGCCAACGCCGGTATAGGTATTGCTCTGGGTGACCGCTGTACAGTAGAGGCTGGTCTCTACATTACCGCAGGAACCAAAGTCAGTTTGCTGGACGACAGTGGTTGCCCTGCCGGTACTGCCAAGGCTTCAGAACTTTCAGGCAAATCTGATCTGCTATTCCGTCGCAACTCCCTGACAGGGGCTATCGAGTGCCTGACCAACAAATCGGCTATAGAACTCAACGATGAATTACACGCACATAACTAAAGTACAAACTGGCGGGCATCAATGAAACTCCTGGTACGTAATATCGCCCGCAGCATCACCGAAGCGGACCTGCGCTCTCTTTTTGAAGCGCAGGGAATGGTGCAGTCCTGTACTCTGGTTATGGACAAGCAAACCGGCGAATCCAAGGGTTTCGGTTTTGTGGAAATGCCCAAAGCCGGAGAAGCCAAAGCGGCGATGAAAACCCTGAACGGTACTGAACTGGACGACAGTAAAATCCGTGTCAAAAAAGCTGAGCCAACCAAAACGACAAAATGACAGGACAACCAAAAACCACAGATCCCATGCATGGTGTTACCCTGGAAATGATTGTCACACGCCTGCAGGAACGATATGGCTGGCAGGAATTGGGCAATCGAATTCGGATAAACTGTTTTACCAGCGATCCGAGTATCAAATCCAGTTTGAAATTTCTGCGCAGAACCCCTTGGGCAAGGACAAAGGTCGAACAGCTTTACCTGCAAACTAATTGGTCGAACAACGCCGACATTTGGGGCCAATCATCCAAAGCAAAAACTGACTGATGGCTATCAAAGCCACCATTTTCAAAACCGAGCTTATGGTTAGTGATCTGCGCAGACACTACTACCAGACCCACAATCTGACCATTGCACGCCACCCCTCGGAAACCGATGAGCGCATGATGCTTCGTGTCCTGATGTTTGCCTTGCACGCCCATGACCGGTTGGAAATGACACGGGGAATCTCAACCGAAGAAGAGCCGGATCTCTGGCAAAAATCTCTGACGGGCGAAATCGAGCACTGGATCGAATTGGGACAGCCCGATGAACGCCGTCTGCGCCAAGCCAGTGGCAAAGCCAGAGAGCTGACCTTGCTTACCTATGGCGGCAACGCACCGCAACTTTGGTGGCACCAACATCAAACCAAGTTACAGGCCATAGACAATCTCAGCGTTTGGAGCATCGCTTCAGAGCAGAGCAAAGCACTGGCCGAACACGCCCGACGCAATATGCGAATTCAAGTAATGCTGGACGCCGACCAGATATCCTTCAGCAGCGAAACGGGCTCTATGGAGCTCACATTAGAGCGGTTCAAATGAGTGCCGATTTAATCTCCTTCAAAAAAGAGAAGAAGAAACGCGCCAAAAAACTTGGCATGTGCCAACACGGGTTCCACAAGTGGAAAATTTTTCAGGACAAACAGTTCGACACAAAAGCTGGCAAACTGATCACTATTTACCGCTGTACCAATTGCCCGGCGCAAAAGGTCAAAGCCCACTGATCTCTCACCCTTCCTGGCTACTTCCAAACCCATGATTTAATAAATTAACTGCCCCTCTTGCGCGGCTGCAGGCTATAGTGATTGACTTCACGTACAGCGAAACCCTGTGGTTCTTGGCTTGTTGTGCACCCACAACACCAGGCCCAGTTATGACAACTCCGCGAATTAAGTACCAAACTCTCGAATTCGACGACTACGACATCCACATCCGTAGCCTGCGTGATAAAAATGAATACTCGGATCAATTTGGCGTAGCCGAATTACTGGGTATTTCTTCGGCGCAATGGTCGCTTTTTGGCGTTCTCTGGGACTCGGGTGAAGTACTGGCGCGCGAAGTACAAAACATCGACATCAAAGGCAAGCGCATTCTGGAAGTGGGTTGTGGTATTGCCCTTTCCAGCTTGCTATTGAACGCACGGCAAGCCGACATCACCGCCACAGACTATCATCCCGAAGCGGGTAAATTTCTCGAAGCCAACGTGCAGCTCAATCAGGCCAAATCAATCCCTTTTTTACGCACCGGCTGGGCGGATTTGTCTGACAACCTGGGCACCTTCGATCTGATAATTGGCAGTGACTTGCTCTACGAACGCGAGCATATCGACCTGCTATCAGACTTTATCAATCGGCATGCGAATTCTGCTTGCGAGGTGATTGTGGTTGATCCCGGGCGGGGTATCCACGCTTCTTTCAGCAAAAAGATGGAGTTACTTGGCTACCAACACTCTCAGCATAAGCCCTCGGATTGTGATTATCTGGATAAACCCTTTAAGGGACAGATTCTCAAGTATGCGAGAGGCTAAAGAGACGGTAAGATGCCTGACGAACCAGTATGGAGCAATTAAATGGCCTTTCTTAAAAATCCAAAGTTTTGGTCAATGTTGGCATTGGTTGCCAGTTTGGCTTGTATAGCCGCAATGTTGGCAACGCTCTCGTCTTTCCGTTCCGGATCTGGAACGCTGTCATTCGGGGAAGCTGGTCAGCAATTACGTACTCTGGTTCAAGTGGGCGTGGGTGTATCTATCCTTGCATTGGTATCTCTTGTTATTAGTCGTAAAGATAAGATGTCATTAATCATCAGCTCAATCGCTGCGCTTATCATTCTGATACCCGTTGTTGGGGCTATTGCTTTAAACCCGGATCAAATTAATCCACCAGCCGCACCCGCAGGACCCCCGCAAGCCGCTACCGCCGGTATGGCTGCACCGGGAGGAGCTCCAGCGGGAGCTGGCAGGACACCTCCCTTAAATGATATTTCAACTGATACTCAGGACCCTCCTTTATTTAGCGCGGTCGCTCCACTACGTCCCGAGAGCAGTAATACTCTTGAGTATCCAGCCAATGGCCCGGAGATACAGCAACAGCTTTTTCCTGACATAGCTCCGATAATCTCAGAACTCGACGCCGGTGCGGCTTTTGATCGAGCTGTTGCTGTTGCTGAGAAAAAACGTTGGGAAATAGTCGCTCAAGACCCAAGCACGGGAATAATTGAAGCGGTTTCCACAACGATGTTCTTCGGCTTTAAAGATGATGTGGTTATAAGAGTACGTCCAAGTGGCTCTGGCAGTATTGTTGATATCCGATCTCACTCACGTGTTGGTCGAGGTGATCGCGGCAAAAATGCGGAGCGGGTTAGAGGTTTTATCGAGGACTTCTAGACAGAATTCGCACTGCCATTTTCTTGACATGGGAATCAGTATATAATCGAAATTTCTGACTTATATTACATTTTTGTCGATTATTTTGCGGATTCGATTCTGAATCAGAAATCCAATAATTGACTTTCTTGGTATCGCCTCTAACGGGAGAAATGGTACCCAACACATATTCGACATTTTCGGCGGTTTTTACCTTCAAATACGAATAGACAAAATCTACTTAGGAGAGATTGAAATGATAAAAGTAGCTGTTATTGGTTACGGAGTAATCGGTCAACGTCTGGCAGACGGCGTTGCACTTCAAGATGATATGGAGCTGGTCGGCATCGCCGATGTGGCCCCCACCATTTCCTTGCGTGCACTGAAAGCACGCGGTATGCCTTACAACCTGTATTGCGCTGTTCCAGGAATGGAAAAAGGCCTGACAGATGCCGGCATTCCTGTCACCGGTGACATAGACGACCTTCTGTCTCAGGTAGATGTAGCTCTTGATGCGACCGGCCCAGGTATCGGCGCCAAAAATAAAGAGCTGTACGTTAAACACGGCATCAAAGCTATCTTCCAGGGTGGCGAGAAAAATGATATCGCCGACGTATTCTTCCACGGCTACGCCAACTACGACAAAGGCGTTGACGCCGACTTCCTGAAACTCACTTCCTGTAACACCACTGGCCTGATCCGTGTAGTTGACTGGCTGGACCGTGAAGTAGGTGTGGAAAAAGCTGCTATTACCATTATCCGTCGTGTAGCGGATCCCGGCGATACTCATCGTGGCCTGACCAACAACCTGATGATTGAACCTGTTCCAAATCACCAGGCAGTAGATTTGATGACCATCATGCCGCACGTTGATTGTACCGGTGTTCTGGTTCACACCCCTGTTACCCACGGCCACATCATCAGTATCGTTGCCAAAACCAAAAAAGACATCAGCCCTGAAGAAGCCATTGCGCTGTTCAAAAAGCACCCACGTATCATGGTTGCCAAAATTGCTGACGGCTTTAACTCCAACGGTTCCTTCTTCCGTTACGCTCGCGACAAGGGCAACATGCGCGGCGATATGTACGAAGTGGGTTTGTGGGAAGAATGTGTGGCCAAATCTGGCGACGATCTGATCTTCTCCATCGATATTCCGCAGGAATCCATCACTATTCCTGAAACCATGGATGCGGTTCGCGCCTGTATGGGTAATAGCGACAGCGAAGCTGCCGTTGCTGCAACCAACAAAAACCTCAAAATGAGCGCAGAAGGCTAATTCGGATGGCAATAATCAACGGCATTCGCGATATCGACGAAGGGGAGTTCTCTGGCAAGAGGGTTCTTCTTCGAGTGGATATCAACTCGCCCATCGACGCCGAAACCGGCTTGATCGTCAATGACAACCGCATTCAAAAAAGTGCGCCTACCATTCGCGATCTTGCCGATAAAGGCGCCAAGTTGGTCATTATTGCCCACCAGGGTGATACCACCGACTATCAGTCTCTGATTAGCCTGAAAGAACACGCCGGCCGTTTGGCCGAAGCCGTTGGCAAACCCATCGATTTTATCGAAGATATTGCCGGTCCGGCTGCAGTTGAGCGTATTCAGGGCTTACAAGATGGTGAAATCCTGTTGTTGGACAACATCCGTTATCTGGTAGAAGAGGCCTCGACCTTCGAAGACGTGGTCAAGCAAGAACCGGCAGATATGGTTAACTGCTACATGATTCGCCGTCTGGCGCCACTGTTTGACGCCTACGTCAATGACGCCTTTGCTGCCGCACACCGCAACTCGCCCTCTATGGTGGGTTTTCAGGAGGTATTGCCCTCCTATGCTGGCCGTTTATTGATGGACGAG
>JBFHKI010000034.1:0-12653 GCA_041595415.1 Pseudomonadales bacterium
CCGCTACTGTTGTGAAGCTTATCCGTTGCCTTGATCGTCAATAAATCCGCGCAGATGATCGGAACGGGAAGGATGACGCAGTTTGCGCAGTGCCTTGGCTTCGATCTGACGGATACGCTCACGGGTTACATCGAACTGTTTGCCAACTTCTTCCAGTGTGTGGTCGGTATTCATATCGATACCAAAACGCATACGTAAAACCTTGGCTTCACGGGCGGTCAGGCTGCCTAACACGTCGCGGGTTGCTTCGGTCAGGCTTTCGCCGGTAGCCGATTCAACAGGCGAGGTGATGTTGTTATCTTCAATAAAATCACCCAAATGCGAATCTTCGTCGTCGCCGATGGGGGTTTCCATGGAGATGGGCTCTTTGGCAATTTTCAGTACCTTGCGGATTTTGTCCTCGGGCATTTCCATCTTTTCCGCCAGTTCTTCCGGCGTAGGGTCGCGACCAAATTCTTGTAGCAGCGAACGGGAAATGCGGTTGAGTTTATTGATGGTCTCGATCATATGTACCGGAATACGTATGGTGCGAGCCTGATCCGCAATGGAGCGTGTGATGGCCTGGCGGATCCACCAGGTGGCGTAGGTCGAGAACTTGTAGCCACGACGATATTCAAACTTGTCGACCGCTTTCATCAAGCCGATGTTGCCCTCCTGAATAAGATCGAGGAATTGCAAGCCACGGTTGGTGTATTTCTTGGCGATGGAGATAACCAGGCGCAGGTTGGCTTCCACCATCTCTTTCTTGGCGCGACGCATGCGCGCTTCACCCAGAGATATATTGCGGTTGATTTCCTTGATCTCGCCGATATTCAGTCCGGTAGACAGTTCTATTTTTTCCAGCATTTGCTGAGATTGCTGTATATCCAGCTCCAAATCTTTAACTGCGGCAACCCAGGGACCTTTGGCGGTGATACCAGAAACCCAGTCTTGGTTCGACTCGTTACCAGGGAAGCTTTTGACAAAAGTGGCACGTGGCATTTTCGATTGGCGAACGCAGAGATTCATGATGTTGCGCTCATGAATGCGCAGCTGAATCACCGTGTCGCGGACTTCGTTGATCATGGGATCAAAAACACGGGGTGTGAGTTTCAGATACTTGAACAGCTCACCGGTTTCTTCCAGAGCGGCAACAGCCTCTTTGCTGCTGCGGCCGTGTTTTTCGATAGCCTTGATAGCTTTCTCATAGGCAGCTTTGATCTCTCCGAAGCGTTCTTTGGCTTCTTCGGGATCTGGGCCTGTAGGCTTGTCGTCCTCTTCTTCCTCTTCGGTGGTTTCACCGCTGGCAATACGGGCTTCTGCCAGTTGCGCTTGTTCGAGAGCCGAGGGTACGTGTTCAGCCGGGTTCAGGTAACCGGAAATTACTTCGGCCAGGCGGCGTTCTTCGTTAACCACCAGATCGTATTCAGCTAAAACGCTGGCGACAGCACCGGGCCAGAAGGCCAGAGCGTAAAGCATTTCCCGTACACCGTCTTCGATGCGTTTGGCGATTTCGATCTCACCTTCACGGGTAAGCAGTTCAACTGTGCCCATCTCGCGCATATACATACGAACCGGGTCGGTCGTACGGTGAACTTCGGATTCAACGGCGGCCAGTGCGGCGGCTGCTTCGGCGGCGGCCACATCGTCTGTCTCGGATTCCTGCTCCTGGCTGAGCATCAACAGCGTGTCGGCATCCGGGGTTTGTTCAAAGACACGGATACCCATGTCGTTGATCATCTGGATTATGTCTTCAACCTGATCCTGTTCGGAGATGCCCTCGGGCAGGTGGTCATTGACTTCGGCGTAGGTCAGATAGCCCTGTTCGCGGCCGAGGGCAATAAGTTCTTTAATACGCGATTGTTCTGGAACGATTTCAGCCATGGTAACTGTGGAGGTCTCAGGTTAGGTGCAAAAAAGGCGGAGCATTATAGCTCATGGGCCGGCGCTTGGGCTAGCTGTAAATGGGGGCAAAAAACCTCAGTTCAAGTAGGAAGTTGATGCACCTCACAGTTTTATCTTTGCTTTAGCTCAATGTGCGTAATTGTGCCATTAGATTGCGCATCTCGGTCTTTTGTTCCGCACTTTGTTGTGCGTGGGGTATACGTCCCAGGTCTTTGATTCGCTCCCTCAGTCTGGCTGCCTGTCGGCGCGAGTGCCAACGCTTTAGCGTGTCGCTAAAGTCCAGTCGGGCCTGTTCCGTAGATTCGTTGTCAATCAGGCGTTTACTGGCCAGTTCGGTGATGCGTTTGGCGCGTTCCGGCTCCGAGGCCATCCAATAGCCGAGCAGGCTGCTCAGGCTGGTGTCGGGGTTTTTTGCCAGGTAGAGGCAGAGATCGACAAAAAGCTGCTCATCTTCATCCTGGTCTTCGGCGCTGAGGGCCTGAATGTCTTCGATATTGCTGACCAGTCTCGGGTGCTGCAATAACAGACTGATCAGATGAGCAATATGCGAAAGGCTGGCTTTTGACTGGGCTTTGCGGGCAAATTTTTGTGGTTCAGGTGTCGGTCGCTGTTCGGTGTTTTCAGGATTATATCGATCCCTTTCGGGTTCTTCTGTCGGTTTGGCTTTGGTTGCGACCAGAGCAGGAGGAGTGTCGGCTGCCACGCCGGTACGCTTGAGCAGCTCCTGTTCCATCAGGGTGCGGAAAGCCCCTCGGGGCAGTTGATTTATCAGCGGCATTGCCTGGGCGTGGGCGCGAGCGCAACTGTCCGGGTCGGGCAACTCAGAGCCCGCACCCGCCATTTCCATCATGTAGCTCGACAGTGGCATGGCGCTGGATAACCGTTTTTCGAAACCCTGCTTGCCTTCGGCGCGCACAATAGAGTCTGGGTCTTCCCCCTTGGGAAGAAACAGGAATTTGACCTGTCGGCCATCCATCATCATTGGCAGAGCTGCGTGCATGGCGCGTTCGGCGGCGCGTGTTCCGGCTTCGTCGCCGTCAAAACAGAAAATTATGCGCCCTACATGGCGGAAAAGTTTTTCCAGATGGGGCGGGCCAACTGAGGTTCCCAGTGTCGCCACAGCGTTGTGTACACCATGCTGGGCCAGGGCAATTACATCCATATAGCCTTCGGTTACCAGAATTTCGTCAAAGCGGTTTTTTCGTTGCAGGCACTCGTACAGTCCATAAAGTTCGCGGCTTTTATGGAAAACCGGAGTTTCCGGCGAGTTCAGATATTTGGGTTTTTCATCACCGAGAACCCTGCCTCCAAAGGCGATAGTGCGCCCGCGGGTGTCGCGGATCGGGAACATGATGCGGTGCCGAAAGCGATCGTAAAACGAGTTGCGGTCGGCATTTTTGATCGCCAGTCCGGCTTGTTCGAGTATCTGGATATCCTCGCTCGATTGCCCCAGGTGTTTGATCAGGTTATCCCAGCCCTGAGGAGCAACACCCATGCCAAAATCCCGGGCAATTTCTCCGCTCAGCCCTCGATTTTTCAGATAGCTGATGGCCTGATTGTCGCTGCGCAATTGTTGGCGGTAATACTGGTCGGCGGCGTTGAGTTTGGCCAGCAACGCAGAGCGTAATGAGGCGGCGGCCTCGTCTTCATTGCTGCTTTCCCGGGGGACCTCCACTCCCACTTCGCTGGCCAACTGTTCAACCGCTTCCGGAAAGCTGAGGTTAACGTAATCCATGGCAAAGCCGATGACATTGCCCCCGGCACCACAACCAAAGCAGTAATAAAACTGCTTTTGCGGATTGACCGAGAAGGAGGGTGTCTTTTCGTCGTGAAAAGGGCAACAGGCCTGATAATTTTTACCGGCCTTTTTTAAGGGCACACGCTTGTGAATATAGTCGACGATGTCTACCCGCGAGAGTAGGTCGTCGACAAAATTTTGCGGTATGCGTCCGGCCACCAGAGTGTTTTTACCTAGGGGTTGATTGGGTCGGTTATCAGGCGAGCTTGGCTTTTACCAATTGGCTAACCTTACCCATATCGGCGCGGCCTTGCACCTGGGGACGAACCAGGCCAATGACCTGTCCCATTTGTTGCATTGAGCTGGCGCCAGTTTCGGCGACGGCCGCGTCAATAATAGCGGCGATTTCGTCGTCACTAAGGGCCGCGGGCAGGAATTCTTCAATCACGCCGATTTCAAAATCTTCCTGTTCGGCCAGATCGGTGCGCCCGGCTTCCTGGTATTGCTGGGAGGAGTCGCGGCGCTGTTTGACCATCTTGTCGAGTATTTGCAAAACACGGGCATCGTCCAATTCGATACGCTCATCCACTTCAATACGTTTGATGTCGGCCTGAATAAGACGAATGGTGCCGAGCCGCTCTTTGGCTTTGGCGCGCATGGCATCTTTCATGGCGTTGGTGATTTGGGCTTTGAGGCTGGATTCTGACATGGGTTTTCCTGATTGGTGCTAGGTGGAATCTGTGCTGCGACTAATAAACAGCGGCTGGCAAGTTTAGCTGGCAAAGCAGAAGTAGACAAAGCGTGGATGACGGAGAAACAAGGTCACCGGAAACAAATACGCCGGCTAAAAGCCGGCGTATTGCGAAATATTCTTTTATAAAGATCAATCAGAACATGCGCACAAATTTGCGGGATTCACGAGAGACTTTTTTCTGATGGCGTTTTACTGCAGAGGCAGCTTTACGCTTACGCGCCCAAGTGGGCTTCTCGTAGAATTCACGTTTGCGGACTTCGGCCAGAACACCGGCTTTTTCGCAAGAACGCTTGAAGCGACGCAGTGCAACGTCAAAAGGCTCATTATCTTTAACACGAACGTGTGGCATTAAATTCTCTGCTTTGTGCTTAGGTTTTCGAGGGCGCGTATTTTAATCAGATGTGTTTGCCAATGCAAAGGATTTGTCCAGTTGACCTTCTCTGGGGAAAATAAGGGTATAAACCGTTAAAAAACATGATGTTATTGAATCTTGTCGGTGTTTTTGTCAAGAAATAAATGCAGTTTTTTTATTTGAGCCTCTGCTAATATCTCCTTTTGCCCGCAATAATTGCCGCATAAATCCATTTCCATTAAAAGTTTTATACTCATGAAAGTGCTAGGAATAGAGACGTCATGCGACGAAACAGGCGTTGCAATATATGACACCGAACAGGGCATTCTCGCTGATCAACTCTACAGCCAGATGCAAATGCACGCTGAATTTGGCGGAGTGGTGCCGGAGCTGGCCTCCCGTGATCACATTCGCAAACTCTTGCCCTTGGTCGAGGCCGCTCTGGAAGAGGCCGATTGCAAGGCAGAGGATCTGGATGCTATAGCCTATACCTACGGTCCCGGACTGGTGGGTGCTTTGCTGGTGGGTTCAACCCTGGCTTCCAGCCTGGCATGGAGTTGGAGCATCCCCGCCATTCCGGTGCATCATATGGAAGGGCATCTTCTGGCACCCATGCTGGAGGAGAACGCACCGGACTTTCCCTTTGTAGCTTTACTGGTATCCGGTGGGCACACCCAGTTGGTGGATGTACGTGCTCTGGGCGACTATCAATTGTTGGGGGAATCTCTCGACGACGCCGCCGGAGAAGCCTTTGATAAGACCGCAAAATTGCTTGATCTGGGATATCCCGGTGGTCCGTCCGTTGCCGCGGCCGCTGAATCAGGTGTGGTGGACAGGTTCCGCTTTCCGAGGCCTATGACGGATAGGCCTGGTCTGGATTTCAGCTTTAGCGGTTTAAAAACCCATACTCTGACTCTGGCTAATTCCCAGCGCGACAACAAGGGTGAAATTGATGCCCAGACAGTGGCGGATATAGCTGCCGGTTTTCAGGAAGCGGTGGCCGATACCCTGGTCATCAAATGTCGTCGAGCTCTGGAGCAGACCGGGCACAAGCAGTTGGTGCTCGCCGGAGGGGTGGCGGCAAATCTGCGATTGCGTGAAAAGTTGGCACAGGAATCGGCCAAGCGGGGTTGGGCTCTGCATTATCCACGCGGCAAGTTTTGCACCGATAACGGGGCCATGATTGCTTATGTGGGGGCTCTCAGAGCACAGGGAAAAGTACCGGATCATTATGAAATTTCTGTTGTGCCCAGGTTCCCAATCGACCAGTTGCAGCCCCTGGATCCTCTGCTATGAGTGACAAAATACTGATTCGTGGCCTGAGGGTACCCTGCGTTATTGGCGTTTGGGAGTGGGAGCGGCAGGTGCGCCAGGAGCTGATAATGGATATCGACCTTTATCTGGATACTCGGGCAGCGGGGGCAACCGATGATTTCCTGCAAACTCTGAGTTATGCAGAAGTAGCGGAAAAAATCCTTGCCGACAGTGCTGCCGCTCGCTATCAGTTGATAGAGGCTCTGGGAGCACACCTGATGGAAAGTATTTTCAAGCAATACCCTCTTGTTGAAAGGTTGCGTCTCGAAATTAAAAAACCCGGAGCAGTTCCCGAGGCAGACTACGTGGGTATCGAGTTGGAGCGCGATCGCTAGTTATGCGTGTATTTCTCGGTATCGGCAGCAACCTTGAGCCGGAGAGTCATATTCAACTGGCGCTTTCTAAACTGACAGCAGTTTTTGGCGATCTGGAACACTCCAGACGATACCGTACCCCGGCCATGGGTTTTATAGGCCCCAGTTTCATAAATATGGTCGTTGCTCTGGAAACGACTATGCCTCCTGAGGAAGTTACCGCAACCTGTCAGGCAATAGAGAAGGAGATTGGTCGTGACCGGGCGCTGGAATCCGGCAGCTGTTCACGCTGCATCGATATTGATCTGTTGCTCTTTGATCTGGATAAGGATGAAAAGCGAGTTGTGCCGGAGCCCAGAACAGATATACGTGATTTTGCTTATACTGCGGTACCTCTGGCAGATTTGATCCCTCACTGGCGTCATGAGATAACCGGGAATATACCCTTGAGTGAGTATATACATGCTGAGCAATTTACCGGGCAAGGGGTAAAGGTTCTTTAATTTGTGCGCCCTCGCGAACTCAGTGGTGGCGGATATTCTTTTATACTGCCGTGATGACTGAATCCCTGCCTTTTGACTCCCCGGATTACCGCCCACTGGCTGACCGATTAAGGCCTGCCCGCGTTGAAGAGGTGGTTGGTCAGGAACATATACTGGGACCGGACAAACCTTTGCGGCGGGCTATCGAATCCGGACAGCTTCACTCCATGATCTTTTGGGGGCCGCCGGGCACGGGGAAGACCACTTTAGCCCGCTTGATCGCAAACCACTGCGACGCCAATTTCCAAACGCTTTCGGCCGTACTGTCGGGAGTGAAGGATATTCGTGCCGCGGTACAGGCGGCCAAGCAGGAGGCGCAGGTCAGTGGGCGTCGCACGGTGTTATTTGTCGACGAGGTGCATCGTTTCAACAAGGCACAACAGGATGCCTTTTTGCCCCACATCGAAGACGGCACTATTACCTTTATCGGTGCCACAACAGAAAACCCTTCCTTTGAACTGAATAACGCGCTGCTGTCGAGGGCGCGGGTCTATGTATTGAAGTCGCTTGATGTCGGGCAACTGCGTCAGGTAATTGATCGGGCGGTTGAATATTTGGCTGTATCAATGGTGGACGATTTGCGCGATCACCTGGCGGCCGCCTGCGATGGCGACGCACGCCGCGCCCTCAATTTGCTTGAAATCGCCACCGACCTTAATGAAGGTGCGGAGATTGACCAGTCCTTGCTGAATAAGGTTTTGGCCGAGGGAACCCTGCGCCGCTTCGACAAGGGTGGAGAGGCCTTTTATGACCAAATTTCGGCTCTACACAAATCGGTGCGCGGCTCTTCGCCCGATGCGGCGCTCTATTGGTTTGTTCGCATGGTGGATGGCGGCTGTGATCCCCATTACATAGCGCGCCGGGTTGTACGTATGGCGGTTGAGGATATCGGCCTTGCCGACCCGCGGGCCTTGCCCATGACCCTGGATGCCTGGCAAACCTATGAACGCCTCGGCAGCCCCGAAGGTGAGTTAGCTATCGCCCAGGCTATTGTTTATTTGGCCTGCTGTGCAAAAAGCAACGCGGTTTATTCCGGTTATAAAACCGCAATTGCTGAAGTCAGGCAAAGCGGTTCACTTGAAGTGCCACTGCACTTGCGCAATGCACCTACCCGGCTAATGAAAGAGCTGGATTATGGGCGCGACTACCGATACGCCCATGACGAGGCAGAGGCCTATGCGGCCGGGGAGAAATACCTGCCCGAAGCGCTCGAGGGAAAAACCTTTTATCAGCCGAGGGATAGAGGATTTGAAATCAAGATCGCGGAAAAGCTGCAGAGATTGCGCGAAATGGACGCCGCAGCCAATAAAAACAGATCCTGAATTTGTCAGGGGAAGCTATAACTTAGGTGGTTAGCCCGATGCGTTGGACTTCGTTGTTTCTTGCCGGGTGTCCTGCAAAGGTCAATACCAGATTCTCCATTTCCAGCCAGGGGTCGCCTGCTTTGGCGCCCTTGGATTGTTGGTCGATCAGTCGCGCTTGACGCAACAGCAGGTTGAGCCGACCTGGTTTGAGGCGTTGCAGTGCGGTGCGGACCAGTTGTTGGCGGTTTTTCCAGACGCCGGCTTTTTTGCAAGCAGTTTCTAAGGATTGACCCTTGGCGAGCCCCTCGCTGACCTGAACCAACATGCGCAGTTCGCGGCAGATAGCCCACAGAATAGATAGGGTGTCGTTACCTTCTTCTCGCAGGCCTTTCAGGGTGCGGGTAACTTCGTCGGCATCGCCACTGAGGATTCTGTCCAGCAGGGTAAAAACATCGTAACGGGCACTGTCAGCTACAGCGGCCGACATAGATTGGGCGTCTACTTCATCACTATCGAGCAGAAGCTGGAGTTTTTCGATTTCCTGTTTGGCGGCCAGCAAATTGCCCTCGACCCGTTCGGCCAGTATGCCGATAGCCTGACGGTTCGCCTTTATGCCGGCCTGGCTGAGGCGGGCCGAAAGCCAATAGGGTAGTTCTTTGGGTTTTATCGGCCAGATATGAACGTGCACACCAGCCTTGCCGATACTGGTCACCCATTTTGCCTTGAGTTGTTTGCTTTCGATCTTGCCGCCATCGATCAATATCACCATATCTTCAGGCGGATTAGCACAGATCTGGGTTATTACTTTTGATCCTTCAGTGCCGACTTTGCCGTTTTTAACCCGGATTTCGAGAATGCGTCGCTCGGAAAAAAGTGACATGGCCTGGGTTTCGTTGACTATGTTGTCCCAGTTCAGGCTTTCGGCGTCAAATACCTGGCGGTCTGCGTACCCGGCAGCCAGGGCTTTGCTGCGGATCAGGTCACAGCATTCGAGAGAGAGCAGTGGTTCGTCACCACTTATAAGGTAAATGGGTGCTATACCGCGCTCAAGTGCGCCCTGTAGCTGTTCAGCTTTGAGAGGCATCGTCTCTGGTCTGAATATCGCTGGCGTTGTTTGTTTCGAAACGCTCGAGGTGATTGAGGATCTGCCGTACGATCTCTTCGTCTATTTCTTCCTGCAGCAGGGATTTTTCTCGCTCGGTGGCCCCGGGCGTAAACTCGTCCATATCGAGATCGCGCCAGACCAGAGCTGTGCCAGTTTCAAGCTGTTCACCGTGAATGGCGGAGATGCGGTATTGCACGCGTTTTTCCATGCGCAACTGGTTGCTGCGTAAACCGGCGGTCAAACTTTGCACACGCTCGGTCTGGATCTCGTTGATCAGGGTGACCAGAAACTCATCTTCTGCCCTATTGGTTTTGCTGTCAAAGCTGCGCTCCAGTATCCGGGTAAGGCCGGTGCTGAAATTCGATTCATAGGCCAGTTGGCTTCGCGCAATCGTTTCATCCATACTTGCACCCTGCATCACCCAGCCGCAACTGCTGCTGATCAGGGCAAGGCCACAGAGGCAAAGGGCAAGCAAGGTCTTGCAGGCTGACCTGCGGCACCTCGAAAGATTGTGCTTTTCCGGCCTCACCTAGGAAACCACCAGATTGAGCAGGCGCCCGGGCACCAGTATTACCTTGCGCAGGGTTTTGCCTTCGGTAAATTTCTGCACCGAGGGGCTAGCCAGGGCAATTGTTTGAGCGGTGTCCTGGTCGACGTCGGGGCTGACCTTGATCTTGCCGCGCAATTTACCGTTAACCTGGACCATCAAATCAATCTCGTTTTGTACCAGAGCCGATTCGTCCACCTCGGGCCATGCCGCGGCCAGAATATCCTTGCCAAAACCCAGCTGTTCCCAGAGGTAATGACTGATATGGGGGGCTATGGGATAAAGCAGTCGCAGCAAAATACCCAGCCCTTCGGTTTTAACGGCGCTGATGGGCGCATCGTCAGCTGAAGGACTGGCGATTTCATTAAGTATTTTCATGCAGCTGGAAACCACAGTGTTGAACTGGTTTCGATCGTAGTCGAAATTGGCTTTTTTCAGCGCGTCATGAATTGTTTTCCGGCTCTCGGCAGATGCTTCGCTCAATGTTTCGAGCCACTTTGTTTCCAGATTAAAACTTTCATCCAGATAGGTTCGCACGGCATCCTTGTCGACATTTTCCTGACAGTGTCGGTACAGCCGGCGGATAAAGCGCGCTGCGCCCTGGACACCCTCATCTGACCATTCCAGTGTCTGCTCCGGTGGTGCGGCAAACATGGTGAACAAGCGCACTGTATCGGCACCGTATTGTTCAATGGCAGCCTGTGGGTCGACACCATTGTTCTTGGATTTTGACATCTTGGTGGTGCCGCCGATTTCCACCGGACGGCCATCGGCTTTGCAGCGGGCGGCTACAATCAGGCCTTTGTCATCACGCTCCACCTCCACATCGGCGGGATTGATCCATTCCTTGTGGCCCTGCTCGTCCAGCCGGTAGTAGGATTGCGCCAGCACCATGCCCTGACAGAGCAGTCGTTTGAAGGGCTCGTCGCTGTTAACCAGACCTTCGTCGCGCATCAGCTTGTGGAAAAAACGGGCGTACAGCAGATGCAGAATAGCGTGTTCGATGCCGCCGACATATTGATCGACGGGCAGCCAGTAGTTGGCGCGCTCCGGATCGAGCATGCCCTGATCAAAGTCGGGGCAGGTGTAGCGGGCGAAATACCAGGAGGACTCCATAAAGGTGTCAAAGGTATCGGTCTCGTGTTCGGCGGGTTTGCCCTGATATTCGGTTTTTCGCCATTCCGGGTCGGCCTTGATGGGAGATTGCACGCCGTCCATCTCGACATCCTCGGGCAGAACCACCGGCAGTCGGTCAGCGGGTACGGGGATTTCTTCGCCGTTGGCAAACAGCATGGGGATAGGTGCACCCCAGTAGCGTTGGCGGGAAACACCCCAGTCACGCAAACGGTAGTTGGTTTGTACCTGGCCCTTGCCCAGACGTTCAAGTTTTTCGGCAATGGCGTTAAAGGCTGCATCAAAGTCTAGCCCGTCAAACTCTCCTGAATTTATAAGACGGCCTTTGTCGACAAAGGCCTCTTTGTCGAGATCGATCTCGCCATCTTCCAGCGGGGCAATAACCTGTTTTATCGGCAACTGGTATTTGCGCGCGAATTCAAAATCCCGCTGATCATGTGCCGGTACCGCCATAACGGCACCGGAGCCGTAATCCATCAGGACGTAGTTACCGACCCAGACGGGCACTTCTTCGCCGGTCAGAGGATGAATACAGTTAAGGCCGGTGGCGATGCCGCGTTTTTCCATCAGAGCCATGTCGGCTTCGGCGGTACTTTGTTCGGCACAGCTGAGGATAAATTCGGCAAGTTCGGAATTGGTGGCAGCCAAAGCCTCGGCAACCGGATGGGTCGCGGCGATGCTGACATAGGTTACTCCCAGCAAAGTGTCAGGCCTTGTGGTATAGACAGGTAGAGTGCTGATACCCGCTATATCTTTGGTCAGGTCGAAGTTGATTTCCTGACCGCGGCTTTTTCCTATCCAGTTGGCCTGCATGGCGCGAACCTGGTCGGGCCATTCCTGCAGTTGGTCGAGATCGGCCAGCAGTTCTTCGGCGTAGTCGGTAATCCGAATGGACCACTGAGGGATTTCCTTGCGCACTACCGGAGTGTCACAGCGCCAGCAGCAACCCTCAACCACCTGCTCGTTGGCCAGTACGGTTTCGTCTTTCGGGCACCAGTTCACCGCCGAGACCTTGCGGTAGGCCAAGCCTTTTTCTACTAGGCGGGTGAAGAACCACTGTTCCCAGCGATAGTAGTCCGGCGCACAGGTGCGTAGTTCCCGACTCCAGTCAAAGCCAAAGCCCAGATCTTCCAGCTGGCGTTTCATGTACTGGATATTTTGTTCGGTCCAGGCCGCCGGGGCGGTCTTGTTCTGAATGGCGGCATTCTCTGCCGGCAGGCCAAAGGCGTCCCAACCCATTGGGTGCAGAACATTCTTGCCGAGCATTTTCTGGTAGCGCGAAATTACATCGGTGATGGTGTAGTTGCGCACGTGGCCCATATGCAGTTTGCCGCTGGGATAGGGGAACATGGCAAGGCAGTAGTATTTCTCCCGTTCGGGATCTTCTGTAACTTCAAAGGTTTTTTGTTGCTGCCAATATTCCTGCGCTGCATTTTCAATAGCGCGAGGATTGTAATCCTGCATGGTGTTTCCTGATTGTTTTTACTTTAACGCCTGATGGAGTTAGAGCCGGACTGGGTGAATAAAGAGCCGCCATTATCCTAGAAATTGCCCTTGCATGGAAAAAGAATGCGGACAATAGACAGACAGATTGGATTTGTGGGGCAATGTTGCCCCTAGAGAGAATCGACGGGCTGGGCCAATGCCTGGTTTATGCTGGTGGCA